>NZ_JBHLWA010000032.1:0-53177 GCF_042433085.1 Gallibacterium melopsittaci | reverse complement strand
TAAATGGACTGAGTCCTGTTCAATACAGAATTCAGTCCTTAAAATAATCGTCCAACTTTTCGGGGTCAGATCATATTCAGAATATATATTAATCTGCTATTCAATAGGCAAGAAAAAAACCGCTTAATCATACAAGATATTAAGCGGTTTTCACGAAAAATAATAACTAAATTAAGTTATAGAATATTGTCAAACTCATCTAACACGTGTTTTGGCCATACACTGGATTGCACTTCACCAATATGTTGTTTATGTAATAAGAACATCACCATACGAGATTGCCCGATTCCACCACCAATGGTTTGTGGCAATTTGCCGTTGATTAAATCTTGGTGCCAAGTAAATTGTAAACGGTCTTCATCACCTGTAATCGCTAATTGACGGCGAAGCGCTTCTTCGTTAACACGAATTCCCATTGAAGACAACTCAAATGCAGTACCAAGTTGTTCATTCCACACCAGAATATCGCCATTTAAGCCTTTGTAGTCGCCTTCTGATACAGTTGTCCAGTCGTCATAATCTGGTGCACGCACATCGTGCGGTTTACCATCTGATAATTTACCGCCAATTCCAATTAAAAAGACCGCACCATATTCTTTACAAATCGCATTTTCACGCTCTTTGTCGGTCATCCCTGGAAAACGTTGTACTAACTCTTCTGAGTGAACAAAGGTAATCTCTTTCGGTAACGTTGCTGGAATATGATAATGTTTTTCCACTAATGCTTCTGTTTCACGAATCGTACGATAAATTGAACGCACGGTATCTTTTAAATAATCTAAAGTACGTAAGCCTTCTGGCATCACACGTTCCCAGTCCCATTGATCGACATACACTGAATGAGTACGATCTAATGAGTCTTCATCTGGACGTAACGCTTTCATATGTACAAATAAACCTTCACCCGGTTTAAAATCAAAACGGCCTAAGGTGTGGCGTTTCCATTTTGCTAAAGAATGTACTACTTCAAAGACTTCGCCTTCAATTTGTTTAACTTTAACTTGTACTGCTTTTTCTTTACCAGAAAGGTTATCTTGAATGCCATTGCCTACTTGGCTAAGGATTGGGCCTTGTACCTCAACCAATCCCAAATGTTCTGCTAATTTTGCAGTAAATGTATTCTTAACAAAGCTAATTTCTTGTTGTTGTAAAATAAATGATTTTTTCATAATAAATTCTCTTCAAAAAAGTAACGGCGCTTATTATTCAATAAAGCCTCTTTTTTTAAAATACTTTTTCGGATTATCAGTATGATTGTTAGATTTTATCTAAAAATAAACAACATTTTTAGATTTTTTCTAATTAGAGCTGTTCAGCATGATGAATCAGAACAAATTTTTCCCATAATTCATCTTGCGTTTCATTATGTTGAGGATCTTTGGTAATGCAATTCGTGATTGGGCAAACTTTTTGGCAAGTTGGCGTTTCATAATGCCCCACACATTCTGTGCATAATGCAGGATCGATCACATAGATCTCCTCCCCCATTGAAATGGCCTGATTAGGGCATTCTGGTTCGCACATATCACAGTTGGTACATTTATCAGTAATCAATAACGCCATAATTTCATCATAAATCGCTAAACAAAAGAGCGCTTATTTTACATACTTCATCACATTTTTCTAATTGCTTTTTTTGCTAATTTATTTTATCTATTAAAATAAATCAGAAACTACTCAAAATAATTTTGATCTAGACCACACATTTATTGAAATGAGCTGTTATAATGAGAGCGTTTTTTGAATCTAAACACATTCCTACCTTTATAGTGAATTAAATTCAGAACAATACAACGCAACAAGCTAAACATAGTGTTCATTCTGATATAAAGTGTGTAACGCTGTAGTGGTTTGACTTGAATTTACTATAACTTTTGAAGAGGGCTTAAAATGTCAGTAATTAAAATGACCGATCTTGATCTTGCAGGTAAACGTGTTCTTATTCGCGCAGACCTTAATGTTCCTGTTAAAGATGGCAAAATCACCTCCGATGCACGTATCAAAGCATCTCTCCCAACAATTCAATTAGCATTACAACAAGGTGCAAAAGTGATGGTAACTTCTCACTTTGGTCGTCCTACTGAAGGTGAATACAACGAAGAGTTTTCATTACAACCTGTTGTTGACTATCTAAATAACCTTCTTGATGTACCAGTGCGTTTAGCAAAAGATTACCTTGATGGTGTTGAAGTTGCTCCAAATGAATTAGTGGTATTAGAAAACGTGCGTTTCAACAAAGGTGAAAAGAAAGACGCTGATGATTTAGCACAAAAATATGCAGCACTTTGTGATGTATTTGTTATGGATGCTTTCGGTACTGCACATCGTGCGCAAGCCTCAACTCATGGTGTAGCGAAATTTGCTACTGTTGCTTGTGCTGGTCCGTTACTCTCTAATGAATTAGAAGCATTAGGTAAAGCATTAAAGAACCCACAACGTCCAATGGTTGCAGTAGTTGGTGGTTCAAAAGTTTCTACTAAATTAACCGTATTAGATTCTCTTGCAAAAATCGCTGATAAACTTGTTGTTGGTGGTGGTATTTCTAATACTTTCGTTGCTGCACAAGGTAACAATGTTGGTCTTTCTCTTTATGAAAAAGATTTAATCCCTGAAGCACAACGTTTAATGGCAACTTGCGATATTCCTGTTGCAACTGATGTTCGTGTTGGTAAAGAGTTCTCAGAAACTGCAGCAGCAACTGTGAAAAAAGCTACCGAAGTATTAGATGATGAAGAAATTATGGATTTAGGTGATGAATCTGCAGAAGCGATTGCTGAAATCATCCGTGGTGCAAAAACTATTCTTTGGAATGGTCCAGTTGGTGTGTTTGAATTCCCTAACTTCCGTAAAGGTACTGAAATCGTGGCGCGTGCTATTGCAGAAAGTGATGCGTTCTCTATCGCAGGTGGTGGTGATACATTAGCTGCTATCGATCTTTTCGGTATTGCAGATAAAATTTCTTACATCTCAACTGGTGGTGGTGCGTTCCTTGAATTTGTTGAAGGTAAAGTATTACCAGCAGTAGAAATTCTTGAACAAAGAGCGAAAGGTTAATCATTTTTTTATAGAAGGGAGCAATCCCTTCTTCTCCACTTAAAATAGGAAAATACTATGTCTAAAATTTTCGATTTCGTAAAACCAGGCGTGTTAACTGGTGATGAAGTACAAAAAGTTTTCGCTATTGCAAAAGAAAATAATTTTGCGATTCCAGCTGTAAACTGCGTAAACTCAGACTCTGTCAATGCAGTATTAGAAACAGCAGCACGCGTTAAAGCACCTGTTATCATTCAATTCTCAAACGGTGGGGCTTCTTTCTATGCAGGTAAAGGTATTAAATTACCTGAAGGACAACGTGCTGATGTACTTGGTGCAATCGCAGGTGCAAAACACGTTCACGCATTAGCTGAACATTACGGTGTGCCAGTTATTCTACATACTGACCATGCAGCGAAAAAATTACTTCCTTGGATTGATGGCTTACTTGCAGCAGGTGAAAAACACTTTGCAGAAACTGGTAAACCATTATTCTCATCTCATATGCTTGACCTTTCAGAAGAACCATTAGAAGAAAATATCGAAATTTGTAAGCAATATCTTGCACGTATGGACAAAATCGGTATGACCTTAGAAATGGAATTAGGTATTACTGGTGGTGAAGAAGATGGTGTAGATAACTCTGATCGTGACCCAATGGATCTTTACTCAAAACCAGAAGAGATCGATTTAGTTTATACTGAATTATCAAAAATTAGTTCACGTTTCACCATTGCAGCTGCATTCGGTAACGTCCACGGTGTTTATAAACCAGGTAATGTAAAACTTACTCCAGTTATCCTTAAACGTGGTCAAGACTACATCAAAGCAAAACACGGTTTAACAACTGACAAACCAGTATCTTATGTATTCCACGGTGGTTCAGGTTCAACTCACGAAGAAATTCAAGAAGCTGTTTCTTACGGTGTAGTAAAAATGAATATTGATACTGATACCCAATGGGCAACTTGGAATGGTATTTTACAATACTACAAGAAAAACGAAGCCTACTTACAAGGTCAATTAGGTAACCCTGAAGGTCCTGATGCACCAAATAAAAAATATTATGACCCACGCGTTTGGTTACGTAAAGGTGAAGAATCAATGGTGGCTCGTTTAGAAGAAGCATATAAAGACTTAAATTGTAAAGACGTTCTATAATTCTTCTTTCTGTTTATCTGAATGCCCCTGTTTTTCAGGGGCTTTTTCATCATTACTATTTCACCTATTATGCAATTCATTAATACGTCCTCAACGGCAAAAAATACGTCAGTTTCATTAAAAAGAATTACCTTTGCCTTTCTCTTTATGGCGTTCTTAACTGGAATTGGCTCTGCATTTCAATTACCCGTAATGAGTCTATTTTTAGCTAAGGAAGTCCAAGTATCTTCTTTCTTAGTCGGGATCTTTTTTGCAGCCAACGCTTTAGTTGGAATTGTTCTTGGACAGGCGCTAGGTTATTTCTCTGATCGTTTAACTGATCGGCGTTTACTGATTTTACTCTGTTGTCTTTTAGCTGCAGGAGGTTATGTAATTTTTGCATATAGCCGTAATTATTGGGTATTAATCACATTAGCAGTGACACTATTTGGTTTAGGTTCTGCTTCAAATCCACAAATTTTTGCTTTTGCACGTGAATATGCCGACCGTAAACAACGGCAAACCGTGATGTTTATGTCCATTATGCGAGCACAAATTTCCTTAGCTTGGATTATTGGTCCGCCATTAGCGTTTTGGTTAGCTATCAATAAGGGATTTACCTTTCTATTTTTGCTAGGGGCAGCGACATTTTTGCTAAGTGGTGCTTGCGCTCGTTTTTTATTACCGCAACTCAGTGAACAAAAGAAAACGATTAAAACCACTACGCTACCACAAGCACCACAACAAAATAAAAGATCGGTCATTTATCTTTCTTTAACATTAGTGTTTATTTTTAGTTGCAACAGTATGTATTTGATCAATATGCCGCTGTACATTACGACTCAACTCCACTTACCTGAAAATTTAGCGGGATTTTTAATGGGAACAGCTGCTGGATTAGAAATTCCCGTTATGCTACTTGCTGGTTGGTTAAGTAACTATATTGCGAAAAAACAGTTAATGATCTTCGCATTACTCTGTGGCATTTTATTTTACCCGCTATTATTAGTGGTTACTTCAACTTGGGGACTACTCTGTTTACAACTGCTCAATGCGATTTTAATTGGTATTTTGGCCTCAATCGGAATGACTTACTTTCAAGATCTCATGCCAACACAACTCGGTTCAGCAACCACATTATTTACTAATAGTGCGAAAAGTAGTTGGATTTTAGGTGGGCCTATTGCTGGATTAATTGGTGATATTTATAGCTATTATGATACGTTTTATTTTTGTTCGATTTTAACGTTAATTGCGTTGTTTTGTTTATGGAAGGTGAGGAGTGTTTGAGAGGTTTCTGTGAGAAACCTCTTCTAATCCACCAAATCTTAATAAGGATCCAATCCTAATACCTTTCTACCATTCACGCTGGCAATATCGACCATCGCTTCTAAATGTGGGAAACGACAGCCTGCGGATAATAGACTCAACTCTTGCCACATATCTCCCTCACATAATGGCACCATATAATCACAGATATTATCCGTACCAATCGCAACAGTAATTCCCTCGGGGATCATCTCATCTGCTGGGGTAAGTGCATTGTGGAATGGCATTAAATCTTCTTTACGATTACTGTCGATCCACGCCATTGGACAAGCAATCATCATCATTTTAGCTTGTCGCATTTTTTCATAGAGCTGATAACGATATTCTCTTGAATGGGCACCAATCGAAATACCATGAATCGCTACAACACGCCCCTGCATTCCGTGTTCAATCGATTTATCACAAAGCTGTTCTGTTTCTTTTTCGCGTGGTGTATTAAATTGATCGACATGAACGTGTAGCATTTTGCCTAGTGATTTCGCCTTATCCATTAAGATATCCATTGCTTCTAATCCTTTGCCATAATCTAATTCATCTCGATATGGCAATCCACCAATGATATCCACCATTTCTGAACCAAGATCAAACCAATATTTTGCCACTGGATCAATAACACCTTTCAGAGTTTGGTTAGCAAATTTTAAGACAATATCATTCTTATAGACTTCTCGTGCTTTATGCGCAGCAATAATCGCTCGATCTTCACAAATTGGATCAATATCGACAAAAGTACCGAATGCAGTTACCCCTTGTGAAATCATTAACTCAATCGCTTGGCTAAAACGTGCATAATAATCCTCGACAGAAGAATTCCGTTTCACTTCATCTACCAAATCCCATTTTTGCTGCAAATTACTATTGTGATAAATGTGCATTTTTTCAGGTGTCATAGTAAATGCACGATCCGCATGTGCATGAGAATTTACCCAACCACCTTTTTTAATAATTTCATCACGCACATAGGCTTTAAACGTACGAATATGGTTCATCAAGTTTGCTCCAGTTTTGAGTTAATTCACGTAACAACAGACGCTGGAAGGTAAATTGTAGGCAAAAAAAAAATCCTCAATAATGAGGATTTTCAAAATAAATAACAAACAATAATGGGCTAAATTTTACTCCCTGTGAGTAATTTGCTTGTTCCAAACTGTTTGTTGAATAACTTTGCATGTTTTATCTTTCCAGTGTAAGCACTGGAGGGGCAGTATAAAGAGTATTCCTATAAAACTCAACCGTTTTAGCGGAATTATTTTATCCCATTAGCCCTTGTATAAAGATTGCAAAAATAATCAATGGGATCACAATACCTAGCACGAAACGCAATCCCGTCAGCCAAATTGCGTTTTCTCTGCCTAACTGTAATTTGATTTTATCCCAACGCCACCAAGCAACAAACAACGTTAAGAATATTTCTCCTAATGGCATTAAAATATTTTGTGTTAACTTATCTAACGCATCAAAGATGTTATAACTAAAAATTGTATAGTTACTCCAATCTCCCAAAGATAATGATGCTGCGATTCCTAATAAGAAAAATAAAATAAATGAAATCACTCCAGCTTGCACACGATGTAGTTTAAACTCATCAATCAAGAAACTGACTAATACTTCAAGTAACGAAATGGAAGAGGTTAATGCGGCAACAAGTAATAATGCAAAAAATAAACTCGCCAACAAATGCCCAAATGGCATACTTGCAAATACAGCTGGCATAGTGATGAACGTTAGTCCTGGTCCTGCACCAGGTTCAAAACCAAACGCAAATACAGCAGGTAATACCATTAAGCCAGATAAAATACAGGTTAATAGCGTCAATAAAATTACCCATACTGAAGAACTCACTAACTTCGCTTCTGGTCCCACATATGATCCGTAGGTGATCATAATCCCAATACCTAATGATAATGAGAAAAAGGCTAAGCCTAAGGCCTCTAACCAAGTTGTCCCTGTAATTTTACTAAAATCTGGTAAGAGGAAAAATTTAATCCCATCAATCGCACCAGGTAAAGACACCGCTCGAGCAATCAAAATCAACATTAAAATTAATAAAATTGGCATTAAATATTTTGAAATACGCTCAATCCCTTTCTCAACGCCAGAAACGACAGTAAACAAAGTAAGAAAACCAAAAATAAAATGATAAATTAATGGTTGCCACGGATTGGTAATAAAATCAGTAAATAAACTTCCATTGGTTGTTGGATCAGTTGAATTAGCGATACTCCCTGTTAATGATTTTACTAAATACGCCACTGTCCATCCGCCTACCACACTATAAAAAGAGAGAATCAAAAAGGCGACCAATACGCCCATAATGCCGATAATTGCCCACTTGTTATTACCTAATTTTCGGAATGCACCAATCGGCCCCAAATGAGTTGCTCGACCAATCGCCATTTCAGTGGACATCAAGATCAATCCTAATGTTAAACAAATAAACAGATAAATTAATAAAAATGCTCCACCACCTTGAGTTGCAGTGACATAGGGAAATTTCCACACTGCCCCAAGACCAATTGCCGACCCTGCTGAAGCCAAAATAAAGCCCAAGCGAGATCCCCATTGTGAACGCGCCATAAAATAATCCTCAAAATTATAAATTTAAAATTTTAAAAAAATGCTTATCTGACAAATCGTGATATATACTCTTTTTCATTAGCGTTTACTTGCAGCAATGCTTTAAAAACAGTAGAGTTTTGAATTTGCCAAAAAAATTGCGGCACATTATACCCGATCACTCTTGAATTAAAATAAATAACAATGAAAGACAGTACTTTGATCAACCTTTTTCTTGATGACCTCTGGTTAAGCAAGAATTTATCGCAAAACACTATTGCGAGTTATCGCTCTGATTTAAAATTTTTTAGCCAATGGCTGGAACAGCAGCAATCCAATTTACAACAGGTACAATATCTTGATATTCAATCATTTCTTGGTGAACGTTTAGAACAGGGTTATAAAGCGACCAGTTACGCTCGAATGCTAAGTTCATTGCGTAAATTATTCCAATATCTTTATCAGGAAAAATATCGTGCAGATAATCCTTGTGCTTTGCTTTCTTCCCCTAAACTTCCTGCACGTTTACCAAAATATTTAACAGAAAGCCAAGTAACGGATTTATTAAATACGCCTGCGACAGAGGACCCATTAGAATTACGAGATAAAGCAATGTTGGAATTACTTTATGCAACAGGATTACGCGTAACAGAATTAGTCACCTTAACGACAGATAATATTAATTTACAACAAGGCGTGGTGAGAATTATTGGGAAAGCAGATAAAGAACGGTTAGTCCCAATGGGAGAAGAAGCCAATTATTGGATACAACAATTTATTTTGTATGCTCGCACAACACTTTTATCTGGACAAAGTAGCGATATTTTATTTCCTAGTCGACGTGGCACATTAATGACTCGACAAACGTTTTGGCATCGAATTAAACATTATGCTATTCGTGCCAATATTGATACCGACAAATTATCACCACACGTATTACGCCACGCTTTTGCCACTCATCTTGTTAATCACGGTGCAGATTTACGGGTAGTACAAATGTTGTTAGGACATAGCGATCTTTCCACTACGCAAATTTATACTCATGTTGCGAAAGAGAGATTGAAAAAATTACACGCTCGCTATCATCCTCGTGGATAAAAATAAGGGTGATATTTCTATCACCCTCATCTGCAGCAACATCAAACTTTAATTAAGCTCATTTTCGGACCAAATGGCTCAAAATGAATCGTTTGCTGCGGACGATTTAATCCTTCTAATAAGCCAATAACAGACTCCATAAATCTCACCGATCCACACAAATAAACATCTGCATTTTCTGGTAAATGTTGGGCTAAATATTCTGCAGTAATACGTTGTTGATCTGCACTATATAATGTTGCTGCATGAACAACATTCGCTTTTGCCAAATATTGTGCAACTTCTGCTTTAAATGCTTCTGTTTCACTATTCTTCGTTGCATTAATCCAAATTAACGGACGTTTTGCATTAATCGAAACTTGTGCATCTAACATCGCAAGGATTGGGGTAATACCAACACCACCACTCAATAAGACTAATGGACGGTCATTCTGTTCTAATAAGAAATCACCTGCTGGGGCAGATAAATTAATTTGATCACCAACATTAACAACATCATGTAAATAATTTGATACCGCACCTGGAATACCATCTGTTGTTTCACGTTTTACTGCAAACTTTAATCCATTACTTAGATCAACCGAACAGATTGAATAGTGTCTTAATGCTAAATTATCATCTGCTTTAGGTTGTACTTGAACAGTAATATATTGTCCTGCTTGCACAGTTAAACCATTCAAGATCGCATCATTTTTTACAGTAAACTCAATGATATCGTTACTTACTTGGCGTTTAGCCACAACCTCAAACGGTTGGAAATCTTGCCAAGCTGCCTCATCATACATTTTTTGCTCTACTTGAATGAACGCATCCGCAATCACTTGATAAGCTTTTGCCCACGCATCAATAATTTCAGGTGTAGCCGCATCTTGTAATACTTCTTTGATTGCAATTAATAAATGTTTACCAACAATCGCATAGTGTTCTGGTTTGATTTGTAATGCTCTATGTTTATGTCCAATTTGAATCACATGATCAAGAATTGCACCAAGATTATCAATATGTTTCGCCGCAGCTAACACTGTTGTTGCTAATGCTGTTGGCTGTTTACCTTGTTTTTGGTTTGTTTTATTAAAAATATTCAATAATTCAGGATGATCATTGAACATATTTTTATAAAAAGTTTTAGTAATGGTAGTGCCGTGCATTTCTAATGCAGGTACAGTTGCTTTAATCAAATCGATTGTCTGTTGATCTAACATAAATGGCTCCAATCAAGTCTATATAAAAGAAATATATTAAATACACATTTATATGGTAGATAAATCTGAATATGGATACAAGCAAATTACCCGCTTTAACGGGCAATTTGCTCAATTCGAGGTAGAGATTTCGGTAAAAATAGAAGAGCAAACGCCACAATAATAGCCATTCCCCAGAAAGCATAACTTGGTGAATAGGCATATAACGTGCCAGATAAAGCGGTAAATAAAGCCACCGCAATACAACTGCTTAACCCATTATATAAGGCTTGTAATTTCGCAATATGGCTATCTGGTTGTGACGCAATATAACGCACTGTTGCAAAATGGGCGACCGCATAAGTTAACGCATGAAACGTCTGTAAAATAGCAAGTTGTACAAATCCTGTCATTAACGGAAAACAGCACCAACGAATAATGGCTGCAGTAGTACTGAATAAAAATAAGGATGTAATATTCCAATGTTTAAATAACTTAGAAGCAAAGAAAAATAATGCGACTTCTGCTACCACCGAAATGCCCCATAACCAACTAGTGGTTTGAATGGTTATTCCTTGTGAGAGCCAATAAATCGTACTATAAGCATAATATGCTCCATGCGATCCCTGAATCAATGAAGCTGAAACCAATAAACGCAAAGTATTAGATTCTTTTAATAAAGTGCGATAACTAACCGTATGTTGTTCTGTCTGGGAAGTTATTGATTTAGGCATAATCGCAGGTGTAGGTAAATGCAACAATGTATAAACAACGAGCAAAACGGCTAACACCCAGATAATAGAATGGTTCCCTAAGTAACTGATAAGGCTACCAAAACAAACAACCCCAACAACAAACCCTAATGATCCTGTTAGCCTAACTCGCCCATAATCTAAACCAATTTGCTGATTCCAAATACTCGCTAGACTATCTTGTAAAGGCATTCCTGCCCCATTTAGTACACTAAATAGGCTAAACAAGATAAAAATTAATAAGAATGAATGCCACTGTGTCGCACTCATTCCCATTGCTAAAATAATTACCGCTGAACCAAAGGCCAAATGTCGCAATAATGTTGGCAGATAGGCAGTATCTTTGATACGACTCGAAAAAAAGATCCCACCAAAAAAGCGAAATAAATAAGCAAATGCTAATAATAAGGCAATATTTTCATCAGAATACGATTGTGCTTGTAACCATACTGGAATCAGTGGCATAAACACACCATAAGCACAAAAATAACCAAGATAATTCAGAACCAACCAATACTCTGAACGGATTTTAATCAAAATAATTTCTCCATTTCTTCCGCACGGTTAATCGCTGCTTGCATTGCTTGCTTCACGGTTTCTTCGAGGTTTTGTTGTTGGAACACATTAATCGCCGCGGCCGTTGTACCACCTTTTGAAGTCACTTGTTGCCTTAAGGTTTCAATTTCAGTTTGTGGATTCGCAATCACCATTTCGGCTGCACCTAAAGCAGATTGTTGCACTAATAAACGTGCCTGCTGCTCAGTTAAACCCATATCAAGTAAGGCTTTTTGCATACTTTCCATAAATAAAAAGAAATAGGCTGGACTACTGCCTGATGCGGCAATAATCGTATTAATATCCGCCTCATCTTCTACCCAACATACTTGCCCAACTGCTTCAAATAGATCTGACGCATAGCGTTTAAATTCAGCAGTTACGCTACTTGTCGCAAATAATCCTGACATCCCTTTAGAAATTAACGCTGGCGTATTAGGCATCACACGCACAAATTGGATTGCGGTTGGTAAAAAACGCTGCAACGCACTTACCGAAATTCCTGCCGCAATCGAAATAATCCATTTGTTATTTAAATCAAGCTGACTAAATGCTTGGCAAGCTTCCTGCATATTTTGTGGTTTTACTGCCAACAAAATCACATCTGCATGTTGTACCGCTTCTGTCGCTGTTAACGTGGTAAAAACTCCCCGTTCATTAAATGCATGATGTTTATCTGGATTATGTTCACAAACTCGAATATTTTCTGCCACATAACCTTTTGCTAATAAACCGAATACAATGGCACTCGCCATATTACCGCCACCAATAAACGCAATCTTTTTCTGTTGCATAGGATTTCTCTCTTAATCAAGTTACAATAGCTTCCGCTGTCCGCAGCGTATAATAATACAAACAAAAGGAAACGCCTATGTACTGGTTCAAAAATATTCTGGTTTACCGTTTAACCAAAAAGCTAGATTGGTCATTAGACGCTTTACAAAATAATCTAGCGCAACATCAATTTACGCCTTGTGGTTCAAGTGATCAAAGCAAATTTGGCTGGCAAGCCCCATTGAACGAAAGTGAGTTACTGCATTTTAGTGTTGGCGGGCAAATTCTGTTAGTTGCCCATCGGGAAGAGAAAATTTTACCCAGCAATGTGGTGAAAGAAGCATTAGATAATCGCGTACAAGAATTAGAAGCCGCACAACAACGCAAACTCAAGAAAACCGAAAAACAAGCGTTAAAAGATGATGTCGTGGCAACCTTATTAACCCGTGCATTTAGTCGTCATCAACGCACCGCATTATGGATTGATACTGTCAATAACTTAATTTATGTCGATGCCGCTTCCAGCAAGCGAGCAGAAGATGTTTTAGCATTATTAAGAAAATCGCTTAGTTCGCTGCCTGTGATCCCATTTGCTTTTGCAGAAGAGTTGCCTATCACCATGACCAACTGGTTACTTAACGATGAATTGCCACAATGGCTGACCTGTTTAGAAGAGGGCGAGTTTAAAGATTTAGATACAGGCTCAAGTATCCGCTGTAAAAATCAGGATCTCTATGAGCAGGATATTCAAGGGCATTTAACTGCTGGCAAAGTAGTAACAAAATTAGCGCTGGAGTGGGAAAATCATTTCTCATTTGTACTAAATGAAGATGCCTCATTTAAACGGGTTAAATTTGCTGATGTTGTCAAAGAAAAAAATGATGACATTTTGAAAGAAGATGTCGCCCAGCGTTTTGATGCCGATTTTGTGTTAATGACTGGGGAAATATCGCTATTAATGCAAAATTTACTTGAGTTGTTAGGCGAAAGGCAGATTAGTTAGAGATAATCATCTACTTTTACTGTATTCTTTCTAGTTATCGCATTAATATTAAAGATAGTCATGCCATCATTTTAATAATAATTGGAGTAAATATGATTACTGAGCAAGAAAAAATCAAAAGACGTAACGAGGTTGAGTATGCGAAAGCAAGTGTTGAATTAGAGGGAATTTATTTATCTGATCAACTCTTAGCTATTTCTGAAGAGTATATTCAAGGAAAACTAACAAGCCAAGAATATACAAATAAACTATTAAAAACCATTGATAGTAATTAAATTTATGAATTCATATGATACTGATCACAAAAAGAAAGAAATAAGATCTTTTGTAAGAATCCGTGAATTGTCTAATACTCCGATTAAAGGTAAATTTAATTTAACGCATTTGATAAAGATTAATGCATATATTTTTCAAGATAGTTCCGATATTGCGGGAAAATTCAGAGATGAAGTCATTCACGGAAAACATTGGCAAAAAGAACGTAATTATAAAGGGTTTGGGAAAATATTGGTTTCTTACAGCAGAATGACTACAGAAGATATTCTCGCATTAGAAAAACTGTTAAACAGTATTGATATAAATAAGTTAAAAAGATTAAATAAAGCGGATTTTGCAAAAGAAATTACTAACTTATATCAGCAACTAGATTATATTCACCCATTTCCTGATGGTAATAGCAGAACATTAAGGGAATTTACCCGTCTATTATCTGAAGAGTGCGGCTACAAACTAGACTGGTCAAAAGCCAAGCAGAACGAACTCTATCTAGGTCGAGATTATGAAGTAAACAATATGGCTATTACAAAATCAACCGATCCTACTTTAGTTGAAAGATTACAAGACGAAAATAAGGCTATTCTAGCTCACAAACAATATAAACCACTGCAATCTCTCATTTCTGATTTACTCACAAAATTATAGAAAATTCATTTATACAGTTAGGTTTTTGTGAGCGTTCGCTATTCCCTAACCCTCATCCCCTCTTGAATTCTACTTCCCCATATTTGCCAATAAAACGGACTTCTGGAGATAACTGCACCGCAAATTTCTCCGCTACACATTGACAAATATACTGTGCTAATGCCACCACATCTTTACCTGTGGCATTCTGTTTATTAATGATGACTAAAGCTTGTTTTTCGTGTACGGCTGCACCGCCGATCTGATAACCTTTCAAACCACATTGATCGATTAACCAACCTGCCGCCAGTTTTATACTGCCATCTGGTTGTGGATAATGAGAAATCGTTGGGTATTGTGCTAATAACGATTGAAACTCTGTTGCTGAAATCACAGGATTTTTAAAGAAACTGCCTGCACTACCAATCTCTTTTGGATCAGGTAATTTACTTTGGCGAGTTTGGCATACTGCTTGAAAAACTTCCCGTGGTGTAACAGTATCTGCTGCAAGCTGGGACAAATTGCCATAACTCAATACAGGTTGCCACTGCTTAGCAAATCTGAAATTCACCGCAACAACAGCATATCCTTCGGCATAACGATGTTTAAAAATGCTTTCTCGGTACCCAAACTCACATTGCGAATGACTTAAAGTAAACTGTTTACCTGTTGCCAATTCCACCACCTCAACAGATTGGCAAATATCTTTTAATTCAACACCATAAGCGCCGATATTTTGTACGGGAGCTGAACCCACGCAACCTGGAATTAATGCCAAATTTTCAAGTCCACCAATATTTTGTTCAACACAAAATTGCACAAATTGATGCCAATTTTCCCCTGCTTTGACGTGAAAATAGTGATATTTATCATCTTGTTGATATTCAATACCTCGCAAACGATTCAATAACACTACTCCTGCAAAATCTTCAACAAAGAGAACGTTACTGCCTTCACCTAACAATAAGAGCGGAATTTGCTGTTGTTTCTTCTCTTGCCAAACCTGACAAAGTTCCTCAACTTGATCGATTTGCAGAATTTGTTGCGCTTGTGCTGCAATGCCAAAAGTATGATACGGCTGTAAATTAATACCAAGATCTCGCATAGCTTATCCAAGTAAAATAATCAACCAGACTAATCCACAAGTTACCATCGCCACAAACACTGCCGCAGACCCCAGATCTTTCGCTCGCCCAGAAAGCTCGTGGTACTCCTTGCCCACACGATCAACGATAGCCTCTAAACCACTATTCAATAGTTCAATCGCAAATACCATCAGCACGGAAGCAACCATTAAGGCAATCTCAATTTTGCTTTTACCTAGAAAAAATGCGAGCGGAATTAAAATAATTGCCGCACCAACTTCATGGCGAAATGCGGCTTCGTATTTAAACGCAGCACGCAAACCTTGCATTGAATATTTAGCTGCTTTGAAGAAGTGCGTTAACCCAGTATATTTCTGCATATCTATCCTTTAATTGGTGATCCGTTTTGCTTCGATCACATCATCTAATTTTGCTAATCTTGAGAGAATCTTACTTAACATTTGCACATTGTTTAGTTCAATCTGCATATCAATTGTTGCAATTTGTCGTTTAGTATCACTGCGACTACTTACCCCTAAGACACTCACTTTTTCATTGGCTAAGACTGTCGTAATATCACGCAATAAGCCATTGCGATCACTAGAAATAATCCGAATACCTACATGTACGCCACAAGAATAACTATCACCCCATAACGCTTCCACCACACGCTCTGGATTCGCCGCTTGTAAATCTGCTAATTGTTCACAATCGGAACGGTGAATAGAAATACCTCGCCCTTGTGTAATGTAACCGACAATATCATCGCCAGGAATTGGCTGACAACAACGCGCGATATGATGCATTAAATTCCCCACACCTTCAACGACCACATGCCCTTTTTTCTTCTCTTTTTGTTGTTGGCTGTTATTTGCTGATTTATTCGAGATGTGTTTTAGTATTTCTTCATCAATCTCTTCTACCGATGGTTTTAATAACTTACTTTGTAGAAAATTAATCAGTTGATTTAACTTAATATCTCCACCACCAATCCCCGCATAGAGATCCTCTAAATTACGTAAGTTATAACGAGGTAGGGCATATTGTTCAATTTGCTTTTGTGTCAAACCAATACGATTCATCTCACTTTCGAGCATTTCTCGCCCAGCAGGGATATTTTTATCTCGATCTAATTTTTTAAACCACGCATGAATCTTCGCTCTTGCCCGTGCCGTATGCACAAAGCCTAAATTCGGATTGAGCCAATCTCGACTTGGATTTGGATTTTTTTGCGTAATGACTTCAATCTGATCACCCATCTGTAATTGATAAGTAAATGGCACAATTCTTCCTGCTACTTTGGCTCCAATGCAGCGATGCCCAATTTCACTATGAATCGAATAAGCAAAATCCAATGGTGTTGAACCTGTTGGCAAGTCAATCACCTCACCTTTTGGTGTAAACACATAAACCCGATCATCAAAGACCTGACTGCGCATTTCTGCCAATACTTCACCTGAATCCGCCAAGTCATCTTGCCACGCTAACAATTTACGCAGCCACGCTATTTTCTCTTCATATCCGCTTCGCCCTGCAGCAGCACCTTCTTTATATTTCCAGTGTGCTGCAACACCTAACTCCGCATCATCGTGCATTTTTTGCGTACGAATTTGTACTTCAATTGGCTTTCCACCTTGCCCTAATACAACAGTATGAATAGATTGATAGCCATTAGGTTTTGGATTAGCAATGTAATCATCAAATTCTTTAGGTAGGTGTTTAAAATGTGTATGCACAATACCCAATGCGGCATAACAATCTTGCAATTTCTGAACAATAACCCGCACCGCACGAATATCATAAAGATCACCAAAGGCTAAATTTTTCTTCTGCATTTTGCGCCAAATGCTATAAATATGCTTTGGTCGCCCATAAACTTCTACCTCACTGATACTCTCTTTTAAATAACCTGTGAGTTCTTTTACAAAGTCTTGGATATATTGTTCGCGTTCTAAACGACGTTCATGTAATTGATTAGCGATATGACGGTATTGTGCTGGGTGTAAGTAACGGAAACAGTAATCTTCAAGCTCCCATTTTAATTGCCCGATACCTAAACGATTTGCCAACGGTGCATAAATATTGGAACACTCTTTCGCAGCAAGAACTTTATCTTCCTCGCTTACCCGACTATCAGCGGTACGCAAGAAAGTAATTCGCTCAGCTAACTTAATTACAACACAACGGAAATCTTCCACCATCGCCAACAACATACGGCGAATGTTATCAATTTGCACACTATCCGCCCCTCGATTAGTATTCAGTTGGCGGATATTGTCCATCTCAAATACGCCCCGCACTAAACGTTCAATCGTTTTATTAAACGTTTCACCAAGTTCTGCTAAGGAGAGAATTTCATTTTCAACAAAGGGGAAGAAAAAGGCAGCAACTAAGGTACTATCATCCATATTTAATTCTGTCAGGATAGAAACCATTTCGACACTGCTAGAAAGAATATCTTTAGCGTATTCTGTATGTTCGACTTTCGGCTGGAGGTACTGCCAAGCTTCCGTCAAGGCTGTTTTAGCACGCGGCGTGATTGCCAATGTATTTAGCCATTCATCAAAAACAAAACCGTTTAAATCTTTTAAATGTGTTTCTCTTACTGCAACCATCTTCCTGTTCCTGTATTTGATTATCTGTCTAAATTTTCAGCAAAACACTACTCTCATTTATCGGAAAGCATTGCTGTACCCTGATACAGTCTTAATTCAATCACTCAAAATTCGATTAAATTATTTTCCTAAAATATATCAATTCTTGGTTTGAATCTATGTTTTCGCTGAGAAAAATTTTTTACGTTACGCCAAATCGTGTAACTACACTTTTTCAAATAAACTGATAGATTCCAAATGCCCTGTTTGTGGAAACATATCAATCATGGCACTTTTCACTAAACGATAGCCATTTTCAACCAAAATTGTCGCATCCCGTACTAACGTTGCTGGATTGCAAGAAACATAAAGAATTTTTTCAGGTTGTAATTCAATGATATGATCTAAGGCAAATAATGCCCCTGCACGAGGCGGGTCGAGTAACACTTTATTAAATTTTTCTTTTGCCCATGCTTTATCCGCAAAAGATGTAGCTAAATCTGTTTGGTAAAAACTCACATTTTGCATACCATTTTGTACTGCGTTGGCCGTTGCTTTTGCAACCATTTCCGTCACACCTTCAATACCAACAACATAGGCTGCTCGCTTGGCTAAAGGCAAACTAAAATTGCCCATACCACAGAACAGATCCAATACCCGATCTGCTGCGGTTAATTCCAACCATTCTAATGCTGTTGCAACCATATGTTGATTTATTGTTGGATTGACTTGAATAAAATCTCGCACATCAAAATAGAGCTTGATTTCACCCAGTTTGTAATAAGGTAATTGCGTTGTCTTTGCGGTAACTTCATTTTCTGTTGTACTAATAAACAGCATTACCTCATATTCTTCTGCAAACGCCGTTAACTGAGCCATATCCTGTGCAGAAAGTTCCCCTAAATGACGCAATAACATTGCAACCCCATTATCGGCAGCAACTAATTCAATATGCCCTAACTGTTTCGGTTGTTGCCATTGTTGAAATAACTGCCGTAATGGCGATAAAAGCTGGGATAATTGTGGCAATAACACAGCACAGTGATCAATTTCGACTAATTGATTGCTTTGCTGCTGGCGAAAGCCAAGTTGAATGCGTTTTCTCTCACGAGAAAAATCCAAACTTATTCTTGCACGACGGCGATATGCCCATTCACTATCAGCAATCATTGGTTCAATTTGCAAATCTGGGGCAATTTTATGTAGTTGTCGCAATAATGCCTCTTGTTTTGCGGTACGTTGGGTATCAATATGAATATGTTGCATCTGACAACCACCACATTGTGCATACCACGGACAAGATGGATCTTGTCTAAGTGAAGAACGGTTTTGCCAGTTTACTGCTTTGCCGATCCCATATTGGCGTTTCTCTTCTTTTATCTCAAACTGTACATTTTCATCTGGTAACGCATTCTCAATAAACCACGTTTTACCATTCAGTTTAGCTATACCAAGCCCTTGATAATCAAGTGCCTCAATGGTAGCAATGTGCTTTTTTCTTTTTACTGTTGTCTTTGTTGGCGTGCTATAAAACAGAACCATAATTCATTCATTAGGATATAAAATAGTTAAATGTTGTTGGAATAATTCTCGGCTTTTCAATGGTTTACTACCTAAATAAGGTTTTAATGCCAAACGAGTAAAACGCTTTGCAGCTTGTAGCGTTTCTTTGTCGGTAAATTCTAATTTGGCAAAAGCGAGTAAATCTCGACCATAGAAGGTTAAATTATTATGTAATAATGACGCAATAAAGCCTTTTTCTTCACGATATTGATAGGTCATCTGAGCAGTTACTTGTTCACCACTCCCTGCACAATGCTCAAAATCAACCCCATATCCAAGCGACTTCAGTAACATAAATTCAAAACGACGCAAAATCACTTCAACGTTATCGCCATAAGCAGCTAAGCCAGTCAAACAGCGAAGATACTCTTCAAATAGTTCAGGATAAGCTGTTTCGTGTTCTAAAGTTCTCGTGACTAATTCATTCACATAAAAACCGCTATACAAAGCAATTGTTTTCATTGGTAATGTGACAGAAATTGCTTCGGCTTTGGTTAAAATTTTTAATTGTCCACGACCACTCCAACGTAATAATAATGGTGTGAATGGTTGTAATAAACTTTTTAACGGAGAACGTTTTGCTCGTGCACCTTTAGCAAGTAAAGTAATATAGCCATAATTTTCAGTAAATACATCCACTAACAAACTTGTTTCGCTATATTCACGACGGTGCAATACAAATCCACGCTGCCAATTCTCGATAAATCACCTCTAATTATCTAAAACCACTGAAAATACTAGATTATTTTAACAAACAATCATAATTCTCTACTAATTCTTCTTCATTATTATTAGCAAAAATTGATAAGATAACGCTCAAGTAATTCAAACAATAAACAGAATGAAAAATGAAACAATATAATAAATTACGAATTGAGTGGGACTGTCGGCGTGGCATGTTAGAGTTAGATAAAATGATTATGCCATTTTATAAAAATGTTTTTGATCACTTATCTGATGAACAAAAAGACACCTTTATTGAACTGTTAACCTATACTGATCCCCAGCTCTTTCGTTGGTTAATGAATCAAGAAAAAGCGCCAACTCAACCATTACAAGCAATGGTTGACTTGATAAAACAAAAATTATCCTCATTTTGATAAGCTAAAATTTATTAAAATTTTTTGAACTTTTAGAAAAAATCGAACTCTAACGCTTCGGTGCACTTCTTGCTGTAACAACAAGGAAGCTGTTAGATAAATGAATTAATGGAGATTTCACTTACATGAGTGAAGAACTAACAGACCAAATTTTAGTTGAGAAAGCACAGCAAGGTGATAAAAAGGCGTTTAATTTGTTGGTCGCTCGTTATCAAAATAAAGTCGCAGGCTTGTTAACGCGTTATGTATCAGCAAATGATATTCCTGATGTTGTTCAAGAAACGTTTATTAAAGTCTATCGATCTTTAGAATCGTTTCGTGGAGAAAGCGCTTTTTATACATGGGTTTATCGCATTGCAGTAAATACCGCTAAAAATTATTTGATGTCGCAAGGAAGACGTCCTCCGACAGAAGATCTTTTAGCGGAAGATGCGGAAAGTTACGAAATAGGTTCAAGATTACGTAATATTGATACCCCTGAAAATTTAACATTATCAGATGAATTAAAAGATATTGTATTTAATACTATTGATTCTCTCCCTGATGAGTTAAAAACAGCAATTACATTACGTGAACTTGAAGGCATGAGTTACGAAGAAATTGCCGAAATAATGGATTGTCCTGTTGGAACTGTGCGATCTAGAATTTTTAGAGCACGAGAATTCATTGAAAACCAATTAGCTCCATTAATGAAACATTAGGATTTGAATGAAAGGGCGGAAAATTATGCAACACAAAGAACAACTTTCAGCTTATATGGATGGTGAGGAAGTCAGACGTGACTTCGTTGAAAATCTTTGCCAAGACCAAGAATTGCAAAAAACATGGACTACATTACATATTGCTCGTGCGGTAATGCGTAATGAAAGTAATGTGATTTTGGATGCATCTTTTACAGAAAAAATGGCTAAATTAATTGAAGCCGAACCAACAATTCAATTACAAGAACAACCATTACCTGAAAAAGTGGAACGTCCTAAATCGTCTCTTTTTGCTAAAACGAAAAAATATTTTGCTCCAATTTTACAAACCGCTGTGGCAGCAAGTGTTTGTTTAATTGCTGTATTTAGTATTCAAAATTTAAATAAAGATAAAAATAGTGATGTCACTATTTCTCCTGCACTCCAAACATTACCATTTACTCAATCTGTTCAAGAAGTAAGTTATAACGTTTCGCATAAAAATGTGCCAAGCAAAGAACAGCTTGAACAACAAAATAAACGGTTAAATGAAATTTTACAAAATTATCAATTACAACGCCGTTTATATTCTGATACTAAATCAGAATAATTTATTCGCCCTCTGACAACATCACCACCTTATTTTGGTGGTGATGTTGTTTTTATCATACAATCTGTTTTAATAAACACTATTGTTGCCAAACCACATAGGTTTTCTGATATGTCTAAGAAGTTTTTCCTTTCTCTTGTTATCCTACTAAGCAGTAGTTATTCATTAGCAACGCTTGCTGATACAGATATTACAGAACCAATGGAGCGTTTAATTCAAATGAAAAACGCATTCCAACAACAAAACTACTCTATGACATTTACCTATGGGGAAGAAAATGATAATTATGCACTAAACTATCGGCACGCAAGTGATCAACAACACACTCACTATGCACAATTACTCTATTTAGATGGACCTAGAACAGAAGTTTGGCAAAAAGGAGAGACAATTAGTTACTTTTCGGCAAATTATGCCCCCTTTAGTATTCGTAGTGACAATATGATCGATTCACTTCCGAATATTGTTTACAGTGATTTCCACCAACTCGCCCAGTATTATGACTTTATTCCTTTTGGTAAAGATCGTATTGCTAATCGTATTGCCAATATCATTAAATTGATGCCAAAAGATGAACTTCGTTACTCATATACTGTTTGGGTTGATGAACAAACTAATTTACCTTTACGAGGCGAAATCACTGATCGTAGTGGAGAAATTCTTTCACAATTTAAAGTTATTACATTAGATGAGCTCACTAATCCACAATCGTTAATTGACGCTGCAAAACAACTAAGACAACCACCCGCAATTACAATTTATAGCCCAAATACAACGAATTACCAATGGCAACCTTCTTGGGTACCCAAAGGATTTAAATTAATTAAATTCCATTCTGATGGTTTATCACCATCCACACAAACCCAATTATATAGTGACGGTTTATTTACTTTTTCTCTTTATTTGCTTGATCAAAATGATATGCCAATTAACCAAGCCTGGCGCCAAGGTATCGATACGCTTTATGCAGAGGTCATTAATGGCAAAACTGTTGTGCTTGTAGGACAAATCCCTCTCACCACCGCTCGTCGCATTGTACAAGATGTGAAATTTAAAGGAGTGACACAATGATAACAGAACAAGCCATTGTCATTGATTATCAAGATGGCAAGGTTACGGTCGAATGCCAAGCTAATCAAGGTTGTGGTGGTTGCGCTTCCAAAGCAAGTTGTGGTACTGCTGCATTGACTGAATTAACAGGAAAATCCACTAGATACCAGTTTACTTTTTCTTGTTCACGTCCAATGCAAATTGGTGAAATTGTAGAAATTGGTTTACCAGAACAATCACTATTAAAACTGGCCTTGATCGGCTATACACTACCATTAATGGTCTTAATTATCAGTGTATTAGTAGGAAATTATTGGTTTACCCAAGAATGGCAAAATATTCTATTTACTGTTTTTTCTACTGCCTGTGCCTTTGTGGGCGTAAAATTGATTAATCGCCGTTTACAGCAACAACAAAAATATCAACCGTATCTGATTGAGCGGATTTTATAATCCGCCACTCTTCTCATACCAAATTTTACTCACATATAACATTACTTTGCCAGCTGGGGTTTCAACGCTAACTTCATCATCCACGCTTTTGCCAATTAATGCTCTCGCCACAGGTGAATCAATCGAAATCCAATTTTTAGCAGGATCAAATTCATCACAGCCCACAATTCGATATTGTTTACTCTCACCCTCTTCCGTTTCTAACTCAACCCAAGCACCAAAAAATACTTTCCCCTCTTGGCGAGGATGATAATCCACAATTTGCAAAACTTCTAAACGCTTTGTTAAAAAACGTACGCGCCGATCAATTTCACGCAAACGCCGTTTACCATAAATATATTCAGCATTCTCACTACGATCGCCTAGTGCCGCCGCATCAGACACTGCCTGAGTAACTTGGGGACGCTCTACTTTCCATAAATATTTCAATTCTTGATCTAAGCTGTTCCAGCCAGCTCGAGTAATATAATTTGATTTCGCCATAGCTAATTACTGCTGATATTTAAATTTAAGAAGATCTCGACGTTCTTTTTTATTTGGTCGTCTTTCTGGATTTGGCATCGATAACGCATTCGCTTTTCTCGCCCACGCAAGCTGCTCTCGTTTTTTAATACTCTCTTCTGTTTCTCGATACAGCTGTTGAGCTAATGGTGCTGCTTTACGTTGATTCGATAACGCTAATACTTCTATCTCTTTTTCATCATTACCTTGTCTTAACTTGATCATCGCACCAATTTCTACTTCTTTGCTCGGCTTTGTCCGCTGACCGTTATAGTGAACTTTACCACCATCAACCATTTCTCTGGCTAAGGTGCGTGTTTTATAAAATCGTGCTGCCCACAGCCATTTATCCAAGCGATAGGCTTCCTGTTCTTCTTGTTGTTTATCTTTTCTCATCCGCTCTCTCACAAATTTGCCGACTAAGCGTTCGAATAATTGGAATAATTATGGTATCGTTACTCTCGTTTTTTGTAAAACAAAGCACATTAATTATCACAACAAAAAATCGTGCAGGAGTTATTTTTTATGCAAAAACCCGATATTTTAGCGATCCGATTAGCCGCAAAATCACGCCTATTTGAAATTCAATCAGTTGATTTACGTTTTTCGAATGGAACATTACGTACCTATGAACGTTTCAAACCCGCTTCTCGTAGTGCAGTAATGATCTTAGCACTGGATGATCAACAAAATTTACTCTTAACCTATGAATATGCAGTGGGTACAGAACAATACGAACTGGGCTTTCCAAAAGGTTTGATGGAAATAGGAGAAACACCAGAACAAAGTGCTAATCGAGAGTTACAAGAAGAAGTCGGTTTTGGTGCAGAAAAGTTTACATTATTAAGAACATTAATTAGCTCACCTGGTTATATGAATAATCCTATGCACATTCTGCTTGCAGAATCACTTTATCCAAGCCGTTTAGAAGGTGATGAACCAGAAGCGTTACAATTAGTACGTTATCCAATCACTAAAATTGATGAGCTATTAGATGATCCTAAATTTAATGAAGCTCGTAATCTCTCTGCATTATTCTTGTTGAAAAAACATTTGGCTCAACGTTAATGAGGTAAATATGCAACCACTATCTACCTTACTTGAACAGGCATTACAAATCGCTTATCAAGCAGGCGAACAATTAAAAATGTTTTATCAACAAAAGGTCAATATTAAAATTAAAGCTGATGATACACCTGTTACCGAAGCCGATTTGGCTGTGAGTCGATTTCTAACTCAAGCATTAACTCATATTGACCCAAGTATTCCTGTACTCTCCGAAGAAAACTGTGCCATTCCTTTAGTAAAAAGACAAAATTGGCAACGTTACTGGTTAATAGATCCATTAGATGGTACGCAACAATTTATTGATCGTACTGATCAATTTTCTGTCTTGATTGCCTTAATAGAACAACAACGACCAGTGATTGGTATTATTCATGCACCTGTGTTAGAACAAACTTTTTATGCGGTAAAAGGGCATGGTGCATTTTTCCGTCATGCTCAACAAGTATCTCAACTTAATAGCCAACACTCATTTGATCCCGCTCGTCCAATTACAATTGCTGTTGGCAAAAGCACTAATCAAACTAAAGTATTAGCTCAACTCAATCCTAAATTTCATTATCAATTTTTCACTTATGGCTCAAGTGGCTTAAAAAGCACCCTTGTTGCACGCCAGCAATGTGACTGTTATATTCGTTTAGGTGATACTGGTGAATGGGATACAGCTGCTGCAGAATTAATCTTACAAGAGAGTGGTGGTGATATTTTTACTCTGACACAACAACCTCTTACATACAACCAACGTGAAACTTTCGTCAATCCACATTTTATTATGGTTGGTGATCGTCAATGGGATTGGCAACAAATTTTATTACAACAAAATATCCACAGACCCTAGTTATCATTACTTTAGGTAAAACCGATTAGTCATAATGAAATTTATCCGTAAGATGATAGATAACAAAAAAGGACGTTCAATGTCGTTATAGGTAGGAACAAAAAATATGCAAAAACCAGAAAATAATAGTATTGTTATTTTTGGTGCGTCAGGCGATCTTACTCATCGTAAATTAATCCCTGCATTGTACCAACTCTTTGAAAATGAACAACTTTCAGATGATTTCGCTATTTTAGGCGTGAGCCGTACTGAATACAGCGATAATGCTTTCCGAGATAAACTTCGCCAAAGTTTAATTGAAAATGAAAAAGTGAATGAAGGTATCTTGGAGGCTTTTTTACAACATATCTATTATCAAGCGATTGATACCCAAAATGTCAATGATTATGCCAAAATTAAAAATCGCTTAACGGAACTCAATTTCCGCCATAATTGCCAACACAATGTACTTTATTACTTATCTACGCCACCAAGTTTATATGGTGTCATTCCTGAGTGTTTGGCTGCTCATAACTTAAATGATGAATCTGAGGGGTGGAAACGATTAATTGTTGAAAAACCATTTGGTTATGATTTGCAATCTTCTATTGATTTAGATAATAAAATTCACCAATCATTTGAAGAACACCAAATTTATCGTATTGACCACTATCTAGGTAAAGAAACTGTACAAAATTTATTAGTATTACGTTTCTCTAACGGTTTATTTGAACCACTTTGGAATAGAAACTATATTGATTATGTTGAAATTACTGGCGCTGAAGCACTCGGTGTTGAAGAGCGTGGTGGTTATTATGATGGTTCTGGTGCAATGCGTGATATGTTCCAAAACCACTTATTACAAGTATTAGCATTAGTGGCAATGGAAAGTCCAGCAGTGATCAATGCAAAATCAATGCGGGATGAAGTGGTGAAAGTATTACAAAGTCTGCACCCACTTACCCCAGATACCTTAGAAGAAAATCTTGTTTTAGGACAATATACTCGTTCAATGGTACGTGGTGTAGAGTTACCAGGTTACCGTGAGGAGAAAGGAGTTGATCCACAATCTCGAACTGAAACTTATGTCGCATTACGTTTAAAAATAGATAACTGGCGTTGGAGTGGTGTACCTTTCTATGTCCGCAGTGGTAAAAGGATGCCGACACGAGTCACCGAAATTGTTATTCACTTTAAGAAAACTCCACATCCTGTATTCAATATGAATGCCCCTGAAAATAAACTTATTATTCGCATTCAACCTGATGAGGGTATCGTGATGAGTTTTGGGCTTAAACAACCAGGTTCAGGTTTTAAAGCAAAAGAAGTTGCGATGGATTTCCACTACGACTCCATTGCAGAAGGACACCTTTTCTCTGCCTATGAACGCTTGTTATTAGATGCATTAAATGGCGATGCTACCTTATTCACCCGTAGTGATGCGGTACAAGCTGCTTGGAAATTTGTACAACCAATTTTAGATTACAAAGCTGGCACACCAAAAATTCATGGGTATGCGTGCGGTACTTGGGGACCTGAAGCAGCAGATAAATTAATGAGCCAGAGTCAGCGTGAATGGCGTTTTCCATGTAAAAACTTAACTGATACCAACTATTGTGAGCTATAAAATGAATTATCAAGTTTTTGCGACCGCTCAAGCAGCGGTCAATCATATTGCCGAAGAATTTAAACGTTATAGCCAACTAGGACAAGCTATTCATATTTCTTTATCTGGTGGCAGTACACCAAAACTACTGTTCCAAACCTTAGCTAAGCCACCGTATAACACGGCTATTCAATGGCAAAATCTCCACTTCTGGTGGGGAGATGAACGTTGTGTTCCACCAACAGATACAGAAAGCAATTATGGTGAAGTGCAACGTTTATTATTCGATCATATTGTGATTCCTAGTGAAAATATCCATCGCATTTATGGGGAACTACCACCAGAGCAAGCACTTGTACGCTTCGAACAAGATTTACAAACTATTCCAAGCAAACAAGATAACTTGCCTGTATTTGATTGGATTATTTTAGGTATGGGAGCCGATGGGCATACCGCTTCACTATTTCCTCATCATACTGATTTTGCTAATCCAAATTTAGCAGTCATTGCTCAACACCCTGAAAGTGGGCAGTATCGTATTTCTAAAACTGCTTGCTTAATTGAAAAGGCAAAACGCGTTACTTATTTAGTTACGGGAGCAGGCAAAGCGAAAATTCTGCAAGAGATTCAATCTACGGCTGCGGAAGCATTACCGTATCCAGCTGCCAAAATTCAATCTCAACAAGGCATAACTGAGTGGTATTTGGATCAAGAGGCAGCTGCGTTATTGTAAGCTAGGCGAGGAGCAACCAATGGAAAAACTCGATCTATCCGTATTGGAAAATGCATTTATCTCTCTTCAAGATACTGTTACAAAATTAGCAGATGAGCAATGGTTTAGCCAACAAGAAAGCATTGTTCAAGATACGTTAATTGCAGGAACTATTCAAAAATTTGAATTTGTTTATGAATTAAGTATCAAAATGCTCAAACGTCAATTAAAACAAATAGTTGAAACACCTGAAGAAATTGATAGTAGCGATTTTCGAGATATTTTGCGTTTCGGTGCAAAAGCAGGATTAATTATGAATGTTGAAGATTGGTTGCTGTATCGTAAAATGCGTAATATTACTTCACATACCTATGATCACAATAAAGCACAACAAGTCTATCAAGATATTTCGACATTTCTGCAATCTGCAGAAACATTACTAACACAACTAAAACAACGAAATTAGTATGATAGATATTCAGCCTCAACACTTAGCGATTGTACAGCAGATTTTACAAACTTATTTGCCCACCTATGAGGTGCGTGCATTTGGTTCAAGAGTAAAAGGGACAGCGACTACATTTTCTGATTTAGATTTAGTAGTGATGAGTGAACAGCCGCTTGATTTAAGGACCCTCTGTCAAGTTGAAATGGCATTTTCAGAGAGTGATTTACCTTATACGGTAGATATAGTGGATTGGGCAACTACATCACAAAAATTTCAAGAAATTATTGGGAAAAAATGTGTCGTTATTCAAACCAAAAGATCTTAATTTATGATAAAAAATATAATATACAAAACAAGTAAAATTATATTTAGACTTTTAATTATTATATTTATTCCCTTTATCATATTTATTCTTGGTTTATTATTAATTTTTGGTGTAAGTGCTGTTATTTTTTATATTAATGCTTATATTACCACAGCAAGATCTTTTGAGAATATTCATCAAAAAAATCAAATAATATTACAGAAAATATTATATGGTAAAAATGATTTGATTTTACAAACTAGATTTCAAAAATGGGAAAAACAATACCTATGTTATAACCATTATTATCAAAAAGAGAGCTGGATAAATTTTGATAAAATCAAGGAAACTTATACAGAAATACCTTTTGAAAAAATTCGTGACAAATATGAAAAACAATACTATTTGTATGATTGCATAGATAATCATTATATTAATAAAATAGAGAGTACAGAATATTTTATACCGCCATTCCATTATATTAATAATCAGTCTTTATTAATTAGCGGAACAATGAAAAACATTGAATTAGCAAGCTGGAAAGCAAGCAATGCAAGAATTTTTATTAACAGTTTAGGTAATGATCAATTTAGAGCTTTAGTGATTTATCCAAGCAGTAATATTATTAAAATGGTGACCTATTGTGAGAAAAATAATGATGGTATATGTTCTGGAAAAAAGAATATCTCACAACCATAAACGCTATTACTTAGGAGATAAAAGCAATGATTGTTTATAAAACAGATATCCAACTCACAGCTCAACAATATATTGAATTATTAAAACAAACGACTCTTGGTGCTCGCAGACCAATTCATGACATTGATAGAATTACTAAGATGTTACAAAATTCAGATCTATTAATTACGGCTTGGAATGGCGAGCATTTAGTAGGTGTTGCCCGTGCAGTGACTGATTTTGCATATTGTTGTTATCTAAGCGACTTAGCGGTAAGTGAGCAATGGCAAAAACAAGGCATTGGCAAACAACTAATTCAAACTCTACAAGAGAAAGTTGATGCAGAATGTAAAATTATTTTACTCTCTGCACCACAAGCAATAAATTATTATCCGCATATTGGTTTCACACAACATCCAAGTGCATGGATAAAATAAAGCGTTTCACAGCTATACAACAAATATAGTTAACTTAAATATTGGAAAAATACAGGAGCAAAATATGAGCCAAAAAGGCGATATTGGCGTTATCGGTTTAGCGGTAATGGGACAAAATTTAATTTTAAATATGAATGATCACGGTTTCAAAGTGGTCGCTTATAACCGTACTACTGCAAAAGTAGATGAATTTTTACAAGGTGCCGCCAAAGGTACCAATATTATTGGTGCGTATTCTTTACAAGATCTTGTCGATAAACTCGAAAAACCTCGCAAAATTATGTTAATGGTGCGTGCGGGAAATGTGGTTGATCAATTTATTGATAACTTAGTGCCGTATCTTGAAGAGGGCGATATCATTATTGATGGTGGTAACTCAAATTATCCAGATACTAATCGCCGTGTTGCTGCGTTAAAAGAAAAAGGTATTCGCTTTGTCGGAACTGGTGTATCTGGTGGTGAAGAAGGGGCTAGACGTGGTCCATCTATTATGCCAGGTGGTAATGAAGAAGCATGGCCATATGTCAAACCAATTCTACAAGCCATTTCTGCAAAAACACCTGCTGGCGAACCTTGCTGTGATTGGGTTGGTAAAGATGGTGCTGGTCATTTCGTGAAAATGGTACATAACGGTATCGAATATGGCGATATGCAATTAATCTGTGAAGCCTACCATTTCTTAAAAGAGGGCTTAGGATTAAGTTATGATGAAATGCATGAGATTTTCAGTGAATGGAAAAAAACTGAATTAAGTAGCTATCTGATTGATATTACTGCTGATATTTTGGCATATAAAGATGAAGATGGGGAACCATTAGTAGAAAAAATCCTCGATACTGCTGGACAAAAAGGGACAGGTAAATGGACAGGAATTAATGCGTTAGATCTTGGTATTCCATTAACCTTAATCAGTGAAGCGGTATTTGCACGTTGTGTTTCTTCATTTAAAGAACAACGTTTAGCGGCAGCAAAACTCTTTGATAATACCATTCAACCTGTGAGTGGCGATAAAAAAGAGTGGATTGAAGCAGTGCGTAAAGCATTACTTGCCTCAAAAATCATTTCTTATGCGCAAGGCTTTATGTTAATTCGTGAAGCATCTGAAACCTATCAATGGGATCTAAACTATGGTAATACCGCACTATTATGGCGTGAAGGTTGTATTATCCGCAGTGCATTCTTAGGTAATATCCGTGATGCTTATACTGCAAACCCAGACTTAATCTTCTTAGGTTCAGATCCATACTTTAATGGCATCTTAAAAGTTTGTTTAGCGGCTTGGCGTAAAGTGGTTGCTAAAGCAGTGGAAATTGGTTTACCAATGCCTTGTATGGCGTCTGCGTTGACCTTCCTAGATGGTTATACGACAGCTCGCTTACCAGCAAATCTATTACAAGCTCAACGTGATTACTTTGGTGCACATACTTATGAACGTACTGATAAAGCACGTGGTGAATATTTCCATACTAACTGGACTGGTCATGGTGGTAATACCGCATCAACCACTTATGATGTCTAACCTTTTTTAAAACCTCTAAAATACAATCGCACAGCCTATGCTGTGCGATTTTGTTATTCTACTTCGGTAATTCGAAGTTCTTTCGGTACTTCAAAAACAGTATTCTCTTCACAACCTTCCAACTCTTCAACGGTTGTTGCACCAAGTTCTAACAAACGGCTTACCACAGATTGTACTAACACCTCTGGTGCAGAAGCCCCCGCAGTAATCCCAATCACGTTCACATTCTCTAACCAAGTTGGGTCAATATCTGCCGCATCATCAATTAATTTTGCTGCTACGCCCATACGTGAAGCTAACTCTGCTAAACGATTGGAATTCGAGGAATTTTTTGAACCCACTACAATGACTAAATCAGATTGCGTAGCTAACTCTTTCACGGCGTGTTGCCGATTAGTAGTTGCATAGCAAATATCATTTTTGCGTGGGCCTTGAATCGCAGGATATTTTTGTTTCAGTGCTGCAATCACCTCTACAGTATCATCAATCGACAACGTTGTTTGTGTCATAAAGGTTAAATCATCTTGATTCGATACAGGGAGTTTTAAAATATCTTCCACATTCTCAATCAAATAAATTCCACCATCTTGATTATCATATTGCCCCATCGTTCCTTCCACTTCTGGGTGCCCTTTATGCCCAATCAAAATCGCTTTTGTTCCTTTACGACTCGCACGAGCAACCTGCATATGGACTTTTGTTACTAATGGACAAGTAGCATCAAACACTTTTAAATTACGATCTTTGGCTTCCTGACGAACAGCTTGTGAAACGCCATGGGCAGAGAAAATCACAATTGCCCCATCGGGTACTTCACTAAGTTCTTCTACAAAAATCGCCCCACGTTGACGTAATCCCTCAACCACAAAACGATTATGCACAACTTCATGACGCACATAAATTGGCGCACCATGAATCTCTAACGCTAATTCAACAATACTAATCGCTCGATCAACACCTGCACAGAAACCTCGTGGATTGGCTAAAATAATTTTCATCACTCACTTTCCTTTGTTTCTTTTCTTTCATTCTTTACATAATCGAGGATCATTAATCCTGCTCCCACACAGATTGATATATCTGCCACATTAAATACTGGATAATGATAAATCTGCCAATAGAAATCGAGAAAATCCACCACAAATCCGTGATATAAACGATCAACCATATTGGCTAACGCCCCACCAATAATCAACGCATAAGCACTATTGACTAACGTTTTTGTACGTGGCGAACGCCATAACCAAAACAGCAGCAATCCAGAAATCACCAATGCAATTAAGACAAAAAAGTATTTTTGCCAACCACTATGATCAGCTAAAAAGCTAAACGCTGCGCCATAATTTCTGACATACGTTAAATTGAAAATCGGTAAAATATTGATACTTTCGTACAATTCAAAACGGGTTACTACTAGCCATTTTGTCCCTAAATCAACTACAAATGCCAGTACACTTAACCAAAGAAAAATTAATCCGTTTGTTTGCTTTTGTTTCATCACGATACTCATTGTTAAAAAGCTATTTACCCTATTCACAATAAAAAAGGATCACTGCTAAGTTATCAACCTAGCAGTGATCACGATTAATTGTTCAAGAATTGCTATCACTAATTAAGCAAATTGACGACTTTCACCCTCACCGACAACATTCTCAACACAACGAGAACAGAGGTGTGGATGTTCGCTATTTTGTCCAACAGTTGCAGAATAATGCCAACAACGAGGGCATTTTTCTGCTTGTGAAGCAACCACTTTCACAGCTAAACCGCTTAATTCACCTTCTACCACATCTGCATCCGCTAATGCTTTCACTTCTGCTTTTGAGGTAATCAATACAAAACGCAATTCATCACCTAATTTTGCTAATAAATCTGCATAATGTTGGTTTGCGTATAAGGTTACTTCTGCAGCAAGTGCAGCACCAATCACTTTATCATTACGAGCTTGTTCTAATACACGGTTAACTTCTGCTCTGACTTTTAATACTTCTTGCCAATACGCATCATTCATCTCTTCATTATCTGCTAATGCAAATAAGCCGTTATAGAACTCTTCCATAAAGACAAACTCACTACGTTCGCCTGGTAAATATTGCCAAATTTCATCCGCAGTGAACGAGAGAATTGGTGCAATCCAGCGTACTAACGCTTCTGCAATATGATACAACGCTGTTTGACAACTACGACGTGCAAGGCTATTCGCTTTGGTCGTATATTGACGGTCTTTGATAATATCTAAATAGAATGATCCCATTTCGATTGAGCAGAAACGCATAATACGTTGTACCACTTCGTGGAATTGATAATTATCATAGGCGTGTTTGATCTCTTCTTGTGCCTGTAATGCACAAGCAACTGCCCAACGATCTAATACGATCATTTCATCTGCTGGCACCATATCACGTTTTGGATCAAAGCCATTAAGGTTTGCTAATAAGAAACGTGCGGTATTACGAATACGGCGATAAGAATCTGCTGCACGTTTGAAAATTTCATCAGATACCGCAATTTCACCTGTATAGTCTGCAGAACCAACCCATAAACGTAAAATATCACCACCAAATTTATCCATTACTTCTTGTGGTGTAACGATATTACCGATTGATTTTGACATCTTGCGGCCTTGTCCATCAACGGTAAATCCGTGAGTAAGAACTTGTTTATATGGTGATTTATTATCTGTGGCTGTTGATAACATTAATGAAGACATAAACCAACCACGATGTTGGTCAGATCCTTCGAGATACATATCTACTTCATTACCACCAAATTCTGGACGATGTTTTGCTACCGCAGAATAAGTTGATCCTGAATCGAACCACACATCTAAGGTATCTGGTACTTTTTGGTACTCTTTAGCGTCTTCCCCTAATACTTCATTAATATCGAGATCCCACCACGCTTGAATACCTTTTTCTTCAACACGTTTCGCAACTTCTTCAATTAACTCTAAAGTACGTGGGTGTAACACTTCCGTTTCTTTATGAATAAATAAAGTTAATGGCACGCCCCAAGTACGTTGACGAGAAATACACCAGTCTGGACGATTCGCTACCATTGATTCAATACGAGCTTGTCCCCAGTCTGGAATCCAGCGCACACTTTTAATCTCTTTTGATGCTTGTGCACGTAATCCCTGTACATCCATACCGATAAACCATTGTGGTGTTGCACGGAAAATAATCGGAGTTTTATGTCGCCAACAATGTGGATAGCTGTGGGTAATTTTCTCAACTTTTAATAATGCCCCCACTTCCTCCAATTTTTTCACCACTAAAGGATTTGCATCAAATACATTTTCACCCGCAAAGAATTGTGCTTGGCTATTAAATTTACCATCATTTCCAATTAATCCAGCCATTGGTAAATTGTATTGTTGTCCTACAACAAAGTCGTCATGACCGTGATCTGGCGCAGTATGGACTAAACCAGTACCTGCATCATTACCTACGTGTTCGCCAAGGATAAATGGTACGGTGTAATCATAGAATGGGTGTTTGAATTGCAATAACTCAAGGTCTTTCCCTTTCGCTACACCTAACACTTGATAATCTTCTGCACCAATCGCTTTCATCACACTTTCAACTAACTCAGTATTGAGGATTAAACGTTCTCCATTCACTTGAATTAATTGATATTCTAATTCTGGATGTAGAGCAATTGCACGGTTAGACGGTAATGTCCAAGGAGTTGTTGTCCAAATCACCGCTGAAAGTTTCCCAGTTCCAGCCTTTTCTAAAGTAAATTTTGCTAACACCGCTGCTTCATCTGCTGCAGCAAAACGCACATAAATTGATGGGGAAGTTTTATCATAATATTCAACTTCCGCTTCCGCTAAAGCAGAACCACAATCTAAACACCAATGTACAGGTTTAGATCCTTTATAGAGATGACCATTTTTGATCACATTGCCTAAGGTACGGATAATATTGGCTTCTGTGGCAAAATTCATAGTGAGATATGGATTATCCCAATCCCCAATTACCCCTAAACGAATAAAATCTTTTTTCTGTCCTTCAACTTGCTCTTTTGCATACGCACGACACGCTTCACGGAATTCCGCAGCAGAAACTTTCTCATTTGGTTTACCAACCAAGCCCTCTACTTTTAGTTCAATCGGTAAGCCATGACAGTCCCAACCTGGAATATATGGAGAGTCATAACCAAGTGCTGTTTTTGATTTAACAATAATATCTTTTAAAATTTTGTTTACGGCATGCCCAATGTGAATTGTTCCATTCGCATATGGAGGACCATCATGCAAAATAAATGTTTTCTTGCCTTTACTTGCTTGACGGATTTTTTGATAAAGCTGTTTATCATACCAATTTTTTAGCATCGCTGGCTCACGTTTTGCCAAGTCGCCACGCATTGGGAAACCTGTTTCAGGCAGGTTTAACGTGCTTTTGTAATCAGTTGTTTCTTTAGACATGAGTTTATTCCGTAATAATAAAAGTTAAATCAAATTTAGATTGGCTAACTTTAGGTGACTATTACCAAAAGTTTCGCCTGAAAACGTTCTTTTATAGCCTTTTTTGGATCGCTATGCAAATAAACTTATCAAAAAAATTGACTATTTTTCATCATTTTGTTGAAAGTAAGTTTTTGCATTTTGTGCATCACGTGCAATCTGTTCACGTAAAGCCTCAAATGATGGAAATTTAATTTCTGAACGCAATTTTGCTTTAAAGAAAATTTCTAAGGTTTTCCCGTAAAGATCACCATTGAAATCAAATAGATGAACTTCTAATAATGGTTTTACCCCATTGATAGTTGGGCGATTTCCCACATTCGCAACGCCATAATAATGATGTCCTATCCGATCGCTAACCTCTACTGCATATACTCCTTGGATAGGATTAACATTACGATGTAATCCAATATTTGCCGTTGGGAAACCAATCGTTCTACCCAATTCATTACCATGTACCACTCGCCCTAAAATACTATAAGGTCGTCCTAACATTTGTTCGACCTGATCCAGTTTATCTTCAGCAAGTGCTTGGCGAATTGCTGTACTACTTACTCTCAAGTCATCTAAGCAATAACTGCTATTATTTTCGACTTGAAAGCCATATTTTTCCCCTGCTTGTTTTAATGTAGCAAAATTACCACTGCGATTAACACCAAAGCGAAAATCATCACCCACACTGAGAAATTTAACTTTCAATTTATCAATTAAATAATGTTGGATAAATTCCATTGTAGTTTGTTGGGCGAATGTAGCATTAAAAGGAACACAAAAAACATAATCCACCCCAAAATGAGCAAGATATGTCAATTTATCTCGTAAGCGCATTAAACGAGCTGGTGCTTTTTCCTTGAGAAAAAATTCTTTTGCTTGAGGTTCAAATAACATCACCACAGTCGGTAACGACAATTCGTCTGCTTTTTGCTTCAAGTGCTGTAAGATAGTTTGATGCCCTAAATGTACGCCATCAAAATTACCAATCGTCAGCGCACAACCTTGTGGAAAGGTTGGTAAATTATAAAGACCTCGAATTAATTGCATTATTGCTATTAGCTCATCAAAAAGGTTACAAAAAATGCGGGTATTATACGCAGATTGTCAAAAGGTGTAAAACTTGAACCCGCTTGAAAAAGATTATTCTTTCCTTGTTCCATAGGCACATAATCCACCAGATGCTACGATGACAAACATTCCCAACCAACTCAGTAAATCAATTGAAGTATCCCATAGCCACAAACTTAACAAGGCAGAGAAAATAATCGCTGTATATTGTAATGTTGCTGTAAGTACCGTTGCACCATAGCTAAATGATCGTGTTAATCCTAATTGTCCTAACAATCCAAAAATACCTATCCCTAATAAATACCAAATGGAGTGAATATCCGCGAGATAGTTATCGGCGAGCAAAAACCCAACAAAGCCAATCACTGTGACAGAAACAGAAAAATAGAACACTGTTCGCCAAACTGGTTCACCCGCTTGCCCCAGACGTTTTACTGTAAGCACTGCACCCGTTGCACTTAATCCAGAAAGTACACCAACTAAAATAGCAAACCAATCTTGTGCATTAATACTTGGCCTTAAAACGATTAATACGCCCAAAAATCCTAAAGCAACTGCTAAAATCTGTATTGTCCGATGTGCCATCACCGTAGTTAACACTGTCCAGAAAGTAATAAACAAGGTTGTGGTATAGTTCAAACTAGCAGCAGTCGCCAGTGGAAGATGAGCATACGCATAAAAGCCACACCAAATTGAGAGTACCCCAAAGATACTGCGAGTAAGATGAGAACGTAGTCGAGGTGTTTTAAAACTTCGGTGTTGGCGAGCGAATAGTACCCAAAGCCAGATTAATAATACTGACGGCAATCCTCGAGTAAAAATAATTGCTCCTAGGCTTGCTCCATCTTCAGCAGCGAGCTTAATAAACGCTGCCATAATTGCAAAAGTGGCACTGGCAAAAACCATCCACAATGACTGTAAAATATTCATATTAGTGTGCCAATAAATCTTTCTTTCTCACACCTAGTATCAGTAATACACATAAATAACAAACCGCAGCAACGGCAATTAATCCAGCAAGCCAAATCACGCGCCAAGCAAAGGTCATTGCATACCATTCAGACAAACTCGGTGTGAAATAAAATAATACGCCCCCCATCATTCCCGCTGCTAACACCACTTTACCAAAAAAGAGCAGGCTTTTAGTGGAAAAATGGTAAACCTCTTGCTTCGTTAATCCTCGATACAACAAAAAGGCGTTTAATGTTGCTGACATCGCCGAAGCAATCGCTAAGCCAACATAACTAAATGGGATCGCTAATAAATTAAAGCCCATATTACTCACCATTGCAATAATCCCATAACGCACAGGGGTTTTCGTATCCTGACGAGCATAATAACCATTTGCCAAGATTTTAATTAACATATAACTCAACAACCCTGCATTAAACGCCCATAATGAATAAGATGTCGCTTGTACATCACTTAAAGAAAAATGCCCACGCATAAAGAACACTAATAACATTGGCTGAGCTAACAACGCAATCCCTACCATAGCAGGAATACCGAGTAATAAAATCATTCGCACGCCCCAATCCAAAGTTTGGCGAAAGGCTAAATTACTTTGCATATCATTATTTTGTACATGATGGCGTGAAAGCGTTGGCAAAATCACAGTCGAAATTGCGATACCAAATAGACCAAGCGGAAACTCTAATAAACGATCAGAATAATATAACCAGCTAATTGATCCTGTCATCAAGAAACTGGCAATAAACGTATCTAGCAACAGATTAATCTGACTAACAGAAACGCCGAAAAGTGCTGGGATCATTAAAGTACGAATTTTTTTGACCCCTGCATCATGCCATGCCCAACGAGGTCGTACCAATAGTCCTGCTTGTTTTAAAAATGGAATTTGAAACAGGAACTGTAATAATCCACCAAGAAAAATCCCTATCGCTAAACCAAGATTGGGATTATCTAAATGTGGAGCCAGAAACAGTGCAGAACCAATCATCGCAATATTCAACAGCACGGGTGAAAATGACATCACACCAAATTTACCAATCGAATTCAGAATTGCCCCAGATAACGCCACTAACGTAATAAACCATAAATAAGGAAAAGTGATTTTTAGCAACAGTGAGGCTTGCGTAAATTTTTCTGCTTCTGCACCATCATTTAACCAATCTAAGAACCAACCCGTACCAAAAATAGCAGTAACGACTGGTGAGCCAATCATTGCTAATAACGTTACTATGGTTACCAATCCTCCCAATGTTCCTGATACTTTGGCAATAAATGCTCTTGTTTTATCTAAATCACCATCTTTTTGATATTCGGCTAATACGGGAACAAATGCCTGAGAAAAAGCCCCCTCAGCAAATAAACGGCGTAAAAAATTAGGAATACGGTTTGCAAATAAAAAGACATCTGCCGCTACGCCTGCACCTAATAGATTAGCAATCACAACATCACGCACTAACCCTAAGATACGAGATAACAGCGTCATACTGCTAACGACAATGCCCGATTTTAATAATCCTTTACTCAAAATAACCTGCCATTTTCTATTTAATGTGGTAAAAATTACGGCTCATTGTATAGATTTTTACTTTTTACGCTATATTCTCCCAGAAAAAACTGGTAAAATTTCGCCCGCCTTTTATTTGGCTTACTTCGGTTGTGTCTCACTGAGGCAAGCACACCATTGCCACTGCTTACTCTCGAAGCAAATTTCGGCATCAGGCAATAAATCGATTGACAAGGGCTTAAAAAATAGGCATATTTTACGCCTTTCGTTTTTAGTGTAATTAATTAGAAATTTTGGGAGTTTGACCTTGGCTAATATCAAGTCAGCAAAAAAACGTGCGGTTCAATCTGAAAAACGCCGTCAACATAACGCAAGCCAACGCTCTATGATGCGTACTTATATCAAAAAAGTTTATGCAGCAGTAGCCGCTGGCGATAAAGCAGTTGCAGAAACAGCTTTCGTTGAAATGCAAAAAGTTGTGGATAGAATGGCTTCTAAAGGCTTAATCCACAAAAACAAAGCAGCAAATCACAAATCTAAATTATCTGCACATATCAAAAAATTAGCTTAATGATTTTTTTGACATAATTAAAAGAAAACCGCCATCAAAAATTGGCGGTTTTTTTATTATCTCTCTTATAACTGATCAATCTGTTGGGCAAAGTTTGCAACCTGTTTCCAATCCGTATATTCCACTTCTTTTCGAGGATCAGTTTCTCCCCCTGTCAACTTCATAATAAAACGAATCATTGTGCGGTCAAACCAAGTATAACGTGGATAAAATAACGCCCCAGCAAATACTTGAACCACTTGAGGTTGCCATGCAATCTTCGCTAATAATTTACGCGTATAAACATTGGTTTGTGGCGTATTTTTATCCGCTTTACGTGCGGTTAGATTCACCGTATATAATGCCCCTTTTTTGGCTTTTAACTGTTGTTTATGCTCACGAATAAAGACGTATAACTTAGGATTAAACTTGCCATAACGAATAGAAGCCCCCAAAACCACACGATCATACGGTGTAAGATCAATATCCATATTCTCGGCCAAATTTGCCATCGCACATTGTCCCGTAAGTTGTGCTGAAATAGCTTCCGCAATTTTTCGTGTCTGTCCATCATGGGTTAAATATAAAATCAATGTTTTCATAGTTATTCTCAAGTTTCTAATTGTTGTAATTCAAGTTGTCCCGCAGAACGTTCATTTAACTGGGTATTCAGTTCACTAACCTGCTCAGGAGCAATCGCTAGGATTAAACAAACTTGATCAGTATAAGTTTGTTGCACAATTTCCACATCATACTGTTTCAACAACGTCTCCAGCCACGCCCATTGTGCATACTGACAGACTAATTGATATTGTTGTCGCTCTACTTTGATTATGGTGGTTGCTAATTTTAAGGCTTGTTGTACCCCATTACCATAAGCTCGCACTAACCCGCCCGTACCTAACAAAATTCCCCCATAATAACGCACAACCACGGCACAAATTTCACCAATTCCACTACCTAACAAGACATTTAACATTGGTTTACCTGCCGTTCCTGATGGCTCACCATCATCAGAAAAACCATACTGCTGCGAGTCAGTCGGTGCACCAGCCACTGTTGCCCAACAATGATGACGGGCATCAGGATGTTCTGCTTTGATCTGTTGCCAAAACTGCTTTGCTTCGTCTAAATTTGCTACTGGCTGGAGATAAGTAATAAAGCGGCTTTTTTTAATCTCTTCACTAAAATTCACCGCTTGCTGTAATACAGGATACTGCATAACGTTCCTTATGATTGTTGCAGTTGTTGCTGCATTTTCACGGTAAGATTTTCTGCTCCATTAGCACGCATCACAATGTTATCTTCGGTTCGAATCCCCCCAAATGCTTTTAAGGATTCAATCGCTTGCCAATCAATTTTATTCGCACATTCGTGAGTACGCCATGGCGCTAATAATAGTTCAATAAAATAAAGTCCTGGCTCAACGGTTAACACCATACCTTCGGCTAATTCACGAGTACAACGTAAACTCGGATACACTTCTGGTGGACGCTTAATCGCACCTCGTTTATTTTGTTGCCAACCACCAATATCATGAACCTGTAAACCTAAAAAATGCCCTAAACCGTGTGGTAAAAACGCCCGATTAATCCCAAGATCAAAAATGTGTTCTGCTGGCAATTTCACTAATTCAGTATCGTGCAGCAGTTGTGCCACACGTTGTTGCATTTGCGTATGATAAGTTAAATAGTTATAGCCAATTTGCAAATCAGTAATAATATCTTGCTTAATTTTTTCCATTCCTTGCAATAACTGACTAAATAGTGAATGTTCCGCACGTTGATAAGTACGAGTAATATCAGACGCATAACCATAATAAGTTGCCCCTGCATCAATCAGAAAACTCTTGGTTTCAGTCGGAGCCTGTTTATCTAAACGATTGTAATGTAATACGGATCCGTGTTGATTTAATGCCACGATATTGCCATAAGGTACATTTAAATCTGATTGTTCACTAGCTTGTAAGTAAGCAGCATTAATCGCAAACTCACTTTTTCCCTCATCAAAAGCCTGTTTCGCTGCTTGATGCCCCAATAAAGCAGGCTTTTGTGCCTGAAAGATGCAAGTGATTTCATATTCAGTTTTATATGCTCGATAATAATTAAGAATATTCAATAACTTACGATCATTAATAGCGAAAAAGCCTAACGCTTTTGCTAATGCTTCATCTTCCCCAATAAAGGCACAATTTTTACGATTATTAATAAAGGTAGCTACTTGCTCTGTATTAGTAAAAATATGCCAATCAAACTGATCACACCAAAAATCATCTGGTAATGCCTCAACAAAATACCAATAATCTTTTGGTTGATAAAAATAGAGTTGTGGCTTGCTATAACCATCTAAAAAGACCCAACTCCCCTCGGCCTGTGGCATAGGTACAACATAATTGAAATAAGGATTAATACGAAAAGGTTTGGTTTGATCATCTAAAAAATAGTGAGTCGCTTGTCCTGCGTGAATCCAAACGCCATCTAAACGACAGCAAGATAATGCCTCACGCACCAATTCTTGAATATGAGCTAAATGTGTTGCAAATAATAGGTTCATCTTTTCCTCACTATCCCATCTTGTTCCAAAATGCAGTATCATTACTACTTTATTCATAATAAGCAACAATCATATGACTGAATGGAAAATTAATCAAACCTTGGATACTCAAGGATTACGCTGCCCAGAACCTGTAATGTTAGTGCGAAAAAAAATTCGTGAAATGCAAAATGGTGAGATTCTTTTTATTTTAGCAGATGATCCTGCCACCACCCGTGATATCCCTGGTTTTTGCCAATTTATGGAACATACCTTATTGCAAAGTGAAACAGCAACAACACCTTATCAATATTGGATTAAGAAAGGGAAATGAATAATTTATTAAGTTAGCTCGACACTGTGGTTCACAAAAGCGACTGAAAAAACCTTAGCGATACACATCTTGCTTCTGGCAATCTATATTATAACAGGCTAGACGTAAGGAAAAACAAATCTACCGCTAAAGATCATTTTAATCAATCTTACAATAAACGGATCTGGACTTGGCGGTAAAGCAAGTATAGAAATACATTTAGAACGATAACATATATGAATAAAAAATATTTATTTATCCTTATTATCATAATAGGTATTCTCTTATTTAAATTGAAATTAAGTACGAAGTCTCCTGAAGAAACAATTACCTTAACACCAGCGGAGATGCAATATCAGGCTGAAAAGGGAAATGCACTGGCCCAATTTTATACAGGTTATCTCTACCTAGATAAACAGAATTATAAAGAAGCAATCAAATGGTATAAAAAAGCGGCAGAACAAGGCCTAGCAGACGCTCAAGTCTCTCTTGGAATACTCTATAAAGAAGGATCTAGCATTAAACAAGATTATCAACAAGCCTTTCAATGGTTTCAAAAAGCTGCAGCACAGAAATCTATGTCTGCACAATTATTTCTTGGAGAAATGTATTATTTAGGATTAGGTCTTAAACAAGATTATCAACAGGCTTTTCAATGGTTTCAAAAAGCATCTAATCAAGGTAGCCCCCATGCTAAAGCGATTCTTGGTGTAATGTATTATTCTGGGGAAGGTGTAACTAAAAATATTACTGTTGCTACACAATATTTACAGCAAGCGTGTAAAGATGATATGCAACAAGCATGTGATTTAATCTTAAAACTAAACAGTGAATCTCAATAAAGATTGTTATTAAAAATATTTTAAACAAGTCTCTTATTTGAGCTTATCAACTTTGCTAAATAGAATAGGTATTTCTGGGTATATAAGACAAAAAGTTTAATTTTTTGTCCTATATACCTATTATAGGTGTATAAGTATTGTGAAAGAAAAATAAAAATTACTTCTTCAATAAATCAATAATTTCTTTTAAAGCATTAATTTCTTTATCTTTTTGTAATAGCAACTCATTCTTTAATTGAATTGTATTTTGTAAACTATCAATAGTAACTTTTAATTTTTCAATTTCTAAAATTAAAGCATCATCTGAAGCATAATAATTTGCAGTATTATGATTAGAGTGTTCTGAGAAATACCACATAGGTTTCTTCTCATCAACAGTTACTAGATCCAGTACACTAATATTAAAAATTCGCGCAATTCTCTCTAATTTATCATAGTGCAACTTAGATTGTCCTCTTTCTATCTTCGCATACCCTGTAACTGACATACCCATTTTTTCAGCCATATCTTCTTGTGACCATTGGCGAATTTCTCTCATTACTCTCACTTTATCATAGATTTCCATACTTAACCTATTCGTGTTTTTATTGTAACAAAAAGGCTATTTTTCTAACCTGTTTGTTATTCGTTCAACAAATGAGAAAAGTCTACCACCTATTTATGATAAAAGCATAGTTATTTTATGTAGTCTTAATACGATGCTGCAATAAAATCAAGTTAGTAATAACACTACAAATTTAGTCAAAAACTATGCTTTTTATCATAACAAATTAGGTATTTTTCTGGCTTTTTTGTTGCTGGTTTAATCTTTCAAACATATTTATTATTTAAAAACTTATTGAATTAATATTTTATTTAGGAATATCAAATGCAAATACAATCCCGTAAACTACCTGGTTGGGTACACCTTCCTTTACTTGTTTTCATGTCAATTAGTTTTATTCAAACTGCATTAGGTTTTTCAGATTTATTTGGTAAAGAATTTGCTTGGGCATTTTCATTATCTATTACAATATTAATGTATGGATTCACTCTTCTTATCGGTTTTAGACAACTCAATCATCTCCCTATAAGCGGATTTTTAATCACTTATTTTTTCTTCTCATTATTCTCCTTTACTGGAAATTTTAATGCTATTTATACTTCTTATCAAAAAGAACAATTATTTAGAGATGAATTACTAAAACATAAACAACAATTACACGATGTTATCAATGCAGCAGATAAAGTATTAAATAATTTTAGTCCAGATATTACAGAAAAACGTACTCGTATTGAAACTTTAACTCAGCAATTAGTACGTCAAATTACAGATCCTGCTAGACCTGGAGTTGGCCAAAGAGCACAGGAACTGATTAGAGAAATTGAAACTGTGTTGGGTGAAAAACTGACAGATTTTGGTGTTAAGGGTAATGATTGGAATACTCTTGCACAACGTTATCAAGAGAATATTGAACAAATTGCAAAAAGAAAATTGACCAGTAATGATTATGATAAAGTAGAGGATATTCGAGAAAATATTCATAAAAAAGCAAAAGAAACAAATCGTCTTATTGATAATATTTTGCAAACTACAGTATTAGTTAAACAATATGGCTTTGAAACTAATTTAAAAGCTGTAAATACGATTAATGAAATTGGCTCAAGTATCCAAGAGTTTATTAATGAAGACTCTATTTTTAAATTTACGAAAGTACCTTTTGAAAGCCAAGAAATTGGTAAAATTGCATTCTCATTTAAATCTGCATTCGGGACACATTTATTAGTTGGTATATTATTTACTATTCTCTGTTTCTTTATTGATTGGGCAGTAGTGCTAAGTTTATTAGTATTTTTTGGTAAAAATGAAAAAGAGCCACAAAAAATTACTAAATCAAAACATCAAATGTAAATAGAGGCGTAATATGCTACATAATCCATATAAAAAAGATAAAGAACCAGAAATTAATTCAATTTCTTCTTATAATGATCAAAATTCATCAACAGTAACAAAAGAAAAACTTACGGAACAAGATTATTTAGAGGCTTCATATACAATGGACACTGAAGTAGAAGTAACGTCAAGCAATGAAGAAAAGTATAATCTTAGAAATAAGTCAAATAAACTTTTAAAACGTAGTGTTGAAAAAGAGTTAACAGATGAAGAATATCATAAACGTTTAATCGAATTAAATACAGATTCAGAAAATAAACACTATGTTTTACTTTTTGGACAGCCCGCTTCTGGGAAAACATGGATAATTGGTAGTATCTTACATTATATGAAAAACTATTTAGAGGGAACGGTATATTTAGATATAAATAAATCGACGGAAAATGAAGAGGAGTTATTTTATATTCTACAAGATCGTTTCAATAATGTTGTTCATGCTGAAAGAATAACAAGTACTGATACTAAACAGTATTTTGAATTTCATATTGTTTTTGTACCAAAAGATTCGGCTAAACCACCAATAAATATTGTATTTATTGATGCTTCAGGTGAACATTCAGAACTTTCTTTTATGAAAAAAGAGAATAAAAAATCTGGTAAACTACCTAATTATTTGACAGCTATTTTAGAATCCAATGTAAAAACGAAACTAATCTTTGTTTATGATCAATCACTAGTTGACGAAAAAGGCTCCATTCCACAAAGTAATGTTCTTAGTTCTATTTTTACACATATTCAAAATATTCAAAATTTACATAAAAAGTTCTTTCCAAAAGCATTACTTCTTTCTAAAGCAGATCTTATTTATGCTAATGATATATCTAGTGTTGAAAAGTATGGTTTTGATCCAATGACATATGCCATTAATAAGATTCCAGATTTTGCCAATAGTTTTTTTAATGAATCAGAACAAAATAAAACTATTTTTTATCATATGGGAGAATTCTCAATAAACTCAGATATTTTAACAAAATTTGATAAAGAAAGTCCTGAAAAACTATTTAGATGGTTATATATGTCTGGAACAAATGGTATATCCCCAATTAAAGAACAAACTTGTTGGGATAAATTTATCAAATGGTTTAAGGGGCAATAAAATGAATAATAATGAATTATTAAATTTAGGCTGGGGAATTGTTGGCACACCAAAAGGGAGACAATATTCTGCACAAGGAATTCATGATCAACTAGAATTAGATAATATTTTTGACCTACCACAAGAATTTGGTAGCTGCTTACCTGATCCACGAGAAGAGACAGCAAGGGATTGCCAATTATACTATTTTACCTATCGGCAAGATAAGAAAATTATTGGTATTGCAGAATATCGTTCTATCTTCGAACAAGGACAAACACGACAAGGTAGCTACTTTGGGGCATTTATTGAAACCTCTGGCTATCAATTTAGTGCAGGTGATGAAGAAATAAAAGCTATTCTTTCTGGATTAATTGAATTAAATAACTTTCAAATCAATAATTTTATTGATAAAAATACTAAATCCTATAAAGAAATAATAACAAATAAAGATTTTAACTATCCATTAGATGAGCTAAAAATAATTGGGAAAGGTTTAACACCATTAAACAACAATCCATTTTCTCAAAGTAGAAATAATGAAAATGTTATCTTCATTCACATAATAAATCCAACAGAAACTATTACTGTTATCAAGAATATTCTACAACATAAGCTCTATTTTAATTACCCCCATATTTATTTTTCATTTAGTCAAAATATTATCAATAAAATGAATAATAAAAATTATACCATTATCAATTCAGAACAACTATATTCAAGAAAAATATTTACAAAAGTTTATGAAAAAGAATCCGATTTTTTAAGAAAAAAATGTAGCGATTTAACACAAAACATCAATTATCTGAAAGAAATTATTGAAAAATTAAAAAAGGATATGGATAGTAAAATTCAAAAAGGGATTTCTCAAGAAAAAGAAAGATTAGCAGAAAAAGAAGCTCTTATAAAGCAAAAAGAAACATACCTTGCACAGGAAGAAATATTTTCCTGGATTGGGAAAGAAGTTACTCTAAACATACAAGATAAGATTAACACAATAAGTAATAAAGAGGGTATTAAGCAAGCAACTCTACAGGATCTACTAAAAAGAGTAGATATCACAGGTATACAAACAGCAAATAATGAGATAGAAAATAAAATTAATAATCTCCAAGAGATTATAAAAAACTTACACTCACCTATCATATTGCCGCCAAAAACTTCTTTATTTTCTCATATATCAATATTATTAACATTACTTTTATTAATAATAATATTAATATTACAATACTTTTCATACTCTAGTGATGAAAATGAAAATATTAGCAAGATGAAAAATTCTATTGAAAATACTATTGAAAAAAACACTGAAGATTTAAATGATCAGATAAATGAAATAAAAAAATTAATTAAAGATAAAAATAACAGACAGGGAATTAAAAAATGATCATAAATAAAAAAATAATAATTAACATTATTCAAATTACAATAACATTAACTTTGCTCAATGCTTGCTTTGATAATAATGCAAAAGAATGTAAAAATTTATTCCAAGATAACAATAAGAAATCGTTAGCATTTTCTTTTTGTGAAAAAGCAGCCCAACAAGGAGACTCTGAATCACAAATTATTTTTGCAGATTTACTGCTTGCAGATAATAAAACTGAGGAAGCATTGAATTATTTGTATAAAGCAGGGAATCAAAAAAATCCCGAAGCCTCTTTTAAGATTGCAGAATTATATAGTTCTGGAAAATATGTTAAGCAAGATCTAGAAAAAGCATCCTTTTACTATAATGAAAGTTGTAAACATGATTATATTCAATCTTGTCAAAAAGCTGAGGAATTAAGAAAATTCGAACAGCTAGAAAATATTGAAAAAGAAAAAAAAGAATTAGTTAAATTTAAAGGAGAACTACAAAAACAACAAAATAATATTGAAAATGAAAAAAGACAACTTACACAGGAAAAAGATAATGAAGTAACAATCGTTAAAGAATCTAACCAAAAAAAAATTAAGCATTCAAATTTTTACAATGGGTTAGCTGTATTTCAAGATGGTAATCTATATGGCTACATTAATCAACAAGGGCAAATTGTTATACCAGCCAAATTTAGCTATGCAGGACGTTTTTCTCATGGTAGGGCAGCAGTTCAGTCAGCAACAAACAATCTCTGGGGATTTATAGATTTGACTGGTAACTACATTGTATATCCACTTTATAAATGCGTAGGAATGTTCAGTGAAGAAGAAGCTCTAGCTGGTGTTTATTACGGAGGAGATTTATCCAATAATATTTGCGAAGGAGGGAAATGGGGTTACATGGATATATATGGAAACTGGGTGATCAATCCTGTATTAGATTATGCTGAACGATTCAGTAAGGGTAAAGCCAAAGTAACCTATCAAGGTCATACAGGATTTATCAATCGTTTTGGAACTTGGGTCAACTAATATAATATTAGGATTTAATTGATGAATTATAAAATATACAACAGTATTATCTTATGCATTTTTGGTTTAAGTCTCCCTCTTTTAGTAAACGCTGATTTTTATAAAATTGAAATCAGACGAGAGCAATCGAATTTATATAAGACAAGAGAAGGCTTTTATATTAAAACTAAATATTGTTATGAATATGCTTATGGAGAAGAAGCAATTTTATCTTATGATAGGTATTCTTATGACAATAAATTAATTTTCCAAAATGGAAACAGTTGTGAAATAGAGAGATTATTAAACTAATTACCAAAAAAACCTGCTTTAAAACAATGATATTAAAGCAGGCTTTTTTATCAATGCGATAACTTATACGCCACTAAATCCTCAATAGTAACGACTGGATAGCCTTGTGCTAAAGCGAATTTTACGATTTCTGGTGCTCGTGCCATCGAGCCATCATCATTGGTAATTTCACAAATCACACCTGCACGTTTAAAACCAGCTAATTCCGCTAAATCCACAGATGCCTCTGTATGTCCACGACGACCTAATACACCTCTATCATTAGCACGTAGAGGGAAAATATGCCCCGGACGGTGTAAATCACTTGGTTTCGCATTATCTGCAACTGCTGCTTTAACAGTCGTAACACGATCTTGTGCTGATACCCCAGTAGATACACCTTGTGCCGCTTCAATCGTCACAGTAAAGGCAGTACGATTGACACTGGTATTATTTTCTACCATTGGAGGGAGTTCTAATTTTTGACAAAGCTCATCAGTAATGCAGAGGCAAACAATTCCGCTACCATAACGAATAAGTTTTGCCATTTGTGTTGGGGTAATGGTTTCTGCTGGATAGATTAAATCGCCTTCATTTTCGCGATCCTCATCGTCCAATACTAATACACCTTTGCCTTGCTGTAATGCTGCAATCGCATTAAGCACTCGTTGTTCGGCATTGCCAAATTGAGAAAGAATTGACTGACTCATGGTAATTTATCCTTAGTTAATTGTTAGTACCAGAATCAGGGCGATTAAGGGAAATACGGCAGACAAGAAAATATAATGAATTCCCTGCGATTACGACCAATGCAATCAATATAGGCTGAGAATATTGATAACGCATTTTCTATCATTTAGGAATGCATTATGGCACGATTTATATCTGGCTTATCTGATCACTCAACCAAAATAAATCATGTTTTCTATCTTAGAGATACCGCGATTCTCTACCATCCAGACTATCACTGTCGGCTTTGGATTTTCACCAAATCTGCTGACTTCGTATCAAATACGAACGCTCGTGGGCTTACTGACGCTTACCACCGGTGGGGAATTTCACCCCGCCCTGAGAATGCGTTGTGCAGTATAAAAGAAAAAGTTTCTGTTGCCTAGTAAATTTCAGGTTTTTCTCATACAATGTGGTCGCGAAAAATAATGAGGTGCTTATGTTAAATCCGAAAAAAATCGAAGAAATTATTCAACAAGTACAAAATAATCTGCCAAAAGGATTACAAGATCTTGGTAGTGATGTTGAAAACAAAATTAAACAAGTTTTACAAGCTCAACTCACTAAATTAGATGTGGTAACACGTGAAGAATTTGATGTACAAACACAAGTTTTATTACGTACTCGTGAAAAACTCACTGCATTAGAAGCGCGTGTTGATGCGTTATTACAACAAAAAGATGAATCGCCAAAAACGTAGCATATAAAAGACGTTCATTTCAAAATTAATTTCCAATATAGCTTATATAGATAACATAAGACTAATGACAATATCTAAATTGTTGCGTATTATGCTCCCCATCAAAGGAGCATAATATGACTGATTTTCTTTATTTACAGCAAAAACGTAAACAATTAGGTATGAAGGTTGCAGAAGTCTGCGAAAGAGCTCAAATCACTCGTGCTTATTACAACCAGCTTGTGGGCGGTAAAATTCAGAATCCAAGTGCGAAAAAGCTCAATGCCATCCATCATGCTTTGCAAATTTCTAATATGCCAAATAAGCAAGTCGGTGTCATTTTTGGCAAATTCTATCCAGTACATACTGGGCATATCAATATGATTTATGAAGCCTTTAGTAAAGTAGATGAGTTGCATGTGATTGTTTGTACTGACACAGAACGTGATTTAAAACTGTTTTATGACAGTAAAATGAAAAAAATGCCAACCGTACAAGATCGCTTACGTTGGATGCAGCAAATTTTTAAATATCAACAAAAACAAATTTTTATCCATCATTTAGTTGAGGATGGAATTGCTGCTTATCCAAATGGTTGGGTGGATTGGTCAGATCGAGTCAAAAACCTCTTTAAAGAGAAACATTTCTCACCAAGTGTGGTATTTTCAAGTGAACCACAAGATAAAGAACCATACGAAAAATATTTACATCTTGATGTAGTTCTCGTCGATCCTGAACGTGCATTCTTTAATGTATCTGCTACCAAAATTCGTAATCATCCTTTCCAATATTGGAAATTTATTCCAAAAGAAGTTCGTCCATTCTTTGCCAAAACCATTGCTATTCTTGGCGGAGAAAGTAGTGGTAAAACTATGTTGGTAAACAAACTCTCTGCAGTATTTAATACGACTTCTGCTTGGGAATATGGTCGCGAATTTGTATTTGAAAAATTGGGTGGTAATGAGCAAGCTATGCAATATTCTGACTACCCATTAATGGCGTTAGGTCATCAACGTTATGTTGATTATGCTTTACGTCACGCTCATAAAGTCGCATTTATTGATACTGATTTTATTACAACACAAGCATTCTGTATTCAATATGAAGGGAAAGCACATCCTTTCTTGGATTCTATGATCAAAGAATATCCTTTTGATGTCACAATCTTATTAAACAACAATACTGCTTGGGTGGATGATGGTTTACGCAGCTTAAGTTCACAACAACAACGCCAGCGTTTTCAGCAACTCCTCAAGAAATTATTAGAGAAATACAATATTCCTTATATTGAAATTGAATCACCAAGCTATTTAGAACGTTATATTCAAGTGAAGAAAATTGTAGAACGAGTATTGAATGATGAATCCGTTCATGAAGCAATAATTGACGATAAGGATAAGGAGAAATAAATAATTCATGCTGCTTTTTGCTGGAGATCCTCACGGATACTTTGAACATCTGTATCCCTTTATCCAGAATAATCAATCCATATCATTGATTATTCTTGGGGATTTACAACTCACTGACTGCAAAGAACTTGATAAACTGGCGCAATATTGTGATCTTTGGTTTATCCATGGTAATCATGATAGTAAAACCGTTGCTGCATTTGAAGCAATATGGGGTAGCGAATGGCAGCAACGAAATTTGCATAGTCGTGTAGTTGAAATTGAAGGGGTAAAAATTGCTGGTTTAGGAGGTGTTTTCCGTGGACAAATTTGGATGCCGCCAAACAAACCATTATTCCTAGATCCTATTCATTACTGCCAATATTGCACACAAGATAAAATTTGGCGAGGTGGTTTACCATTGCGCCATCGTACTTCAATTTTCCCATCTGACTTCGATACGCTTGCTACACAACAAGCCGATATTTTGATCTGCCATGAAGCACCTAAGCCACATCCCTCTGGTTTTGCAGTGATTAATCAATTAGCAGAAAGTATGGGAGTACAAAAAATCTTTCACGGCCATCATCATGATAATTTCGATTATAGCCAACTTAAAGGGAGAGTTCGTCCATATCAGATTTTCAATATTGGTTTCCGTAGTTTGAGCGATATTAATGGTCATTATTTATTAATTGGAGTGGATGATCGTAAGTAACAAAACATAACTATCATTATTACAAGGATTTTTTATGAATACCGAAACTAACATTCAAAAAACACAACAAAGTTATGACGAACTGCCTTACCAATCGAAGCCTTTCTCACTGACTTATCCAGACAAACAAAAAGGTGTAATAGACAAATTTGTTGCTAAAAGTAGGCTTAAAGCCTTATAGTACAAGGCTTTAAGCCTACTTT
>NZ_JBHLWA010000031.1:0-118819 GCF_042433085.1 Gallibacterium melopsittaci | reverse complement strand
GGTTATATTTGGTCATAAAAAATCTGCACCTCTGTCTGTTGGATAATAAGTCCAACTTTAGGGGTGCAGATCACACCCCTCCTCCTTTTTTAATTGTTTTCTGTTAAGTATAAGGATGAGTAAATTTTATACTTAATAGAATTAGAGACAATATACTTTAAATTCGCACATTCTTCAATAATCTAGATAGAAAATAGTAGAGTGCGTATTTATTTTTTGTTATTCGTTATTAATAGGTATTTCCTCAAAGATAGGCAATGGTTTATGCCTACTGGCTATCATTGTATAAATTACTGGTAAAACAAATAAGGTAAATAATGTACCGATTGCGAGACCAGCTACGATAACGATACCGATACTAAAGCGAGCAACAGCTCCTGCCCCAGAGGCTAATAGTAATGGAATAAGTCCTGCTATCATTGCTGCTGTTGTCATAAGGATCGGACGTAATCGAACTTTAGCCGCTTGTGTAATGGCATCAAAACGATTTTTACCATGATAGAGTTGCTCTTCTTTAGCTACTTCACACATTAGGATACCGTGCTTAGTAATTAAGCCTATGAGGGTAACTAATCCTACTTCTGAATAAATATTGAGAGTTGCTCCTGCTATGCCTAATAAAGAGAAGATGTTAAGGGCTAATAATGCACCGCTAATCGCTAATGGAACAGAAATCATAATGACCATCGGATCTCGCCAAGATTCAAATTGGATTGCAAGCACTAAGAAGATGATAATCACCGCTAATAGGAAAGTATAAACTAGCGTATTTCCTTCTTGTACTAATTGTCTTGCTTCCCCTTTAAAATCATAGTTATAGCCTTGTGGTAATTTTTCTGCTGCTGTTTGTTTTAACCAATTTACGGCATCGCCTACGGAAGAACCCGGTGCGGGAACAAGGCTAATTTCTGCTGAGTTTAACTGGTTAAATTTCGCTAAAGATAATGGTTGTGGCTCAAGAGTAACCGTAATTAAGCTATTTAATGGGATAGATTCACCATTACTTGCGGTTAAGTAATAATTATTAAAGCTTTCTGGTGATAAACGTTGATCTCGTTTTACTTGTGAAAGAATTTTATAAGAACGTCCATCAATGTTTACTCGCTCAATGGTTGCTCCGGATAAATAGCTTCCTAATGTATTACTAATTTGTTGCATAGTAATGCCATAAGTTCCCGCTTTTTCACGATCAATCGTTACTTTCATTTGAGCCGTATTGAATTTTAGGTCTAATTCGTTATACACAAACAATCCTGATTCTCTTGCGGCAGTTAGCACTTCACTTGCTACTTCCGCAAGGTTACGGTAGCTATTGGCAGTACTGATCACAAAGCCCACAGAAGCCCCAGATTCTCCAGTATTAATTTCAGGGAAAGCAAAACCAGAAATTGACATTTCAGGAATTTTATCTGCTTTATCATTTAGATCATTCATTATTTCAGTTTGACTACGTTTGCGATCTCCCCAATCTTCTAATACTATAATGGTCATTGATTCATTGCTATTTGGTACTCCAGCAATAACTTGAGAGTAATGTACCTCTGGCGTCTTGTTGACAATTTGTTCAAATTGTTTCATGGCATTTTGAACATAATCTACATTGACATTCGCTGGTGCAGCCCCTACAGCCATAAATGCTCCTTTATCTTCGGCAGGCGTTAGCTCGCTTGATAAAGATTTAAACATAATAGGTAAGGTAATAAAAATTCCTATTGCGAAAGCAATCACTGCTTTACGATGTTGTAACATTAGAGCAAGTAAGCCTTCGTAAAGACGATTTACTTTTCCTAAGGTGTGTTCAATGCGTTGTTCTAACCAACTTGGTTGTTCCTTTGATTGTAAGAGTTTACTGCTCATCATTGGCGAAAGGGTTAAAGCAACGATACCTGAAATAAATACCGCACCTGCTAAGGTAAGAGCAAATTCTTTAAATAATGAACCTGTAATTCCGCCCATTAATGCCATTGGAGAATAAACAGCCATTAACGCTAAGGTCATTGATATAACCGGAACAGCGATTTCTCTTGTTCCAATGATCGCAGCACGGAATGGGGTTTCGCCAAGTTTGATATGGCGATCCACATTTTCTAATACAACGATAGCATCATCAACCACTAAGCCAATGGCGAGAATTAGGGCTAGCAAGGTCATCAGGTTAATTGAAAAGCCAAAAACCTGTAGCAACATTATTACGCCAATTAATGAAATTGGAATAGTAATGATAGGAATCAAAATAGCACGGAATGAACCAATAAATAGGGTAATAACAACAAGAACAATCAATGTTGCTTCGGCAATGGTTTTTAATACCTCATTAATAGAATTATTAATGGCAATGGTTCCATCATAAAGGATATCAGCCTCCATACTATTGGGTAAATTATTTTTAATGGTTTCAAATAGCGGATAAATATCTTTTGCTACAGTTAATGGATTAGCGGTTGGGGTTGCTTCTATTGCTAATACAACTGCATCACGCCCATTCGCTGTTGCTCGAGTGCTATCGCTTTCTTTATCAAGGGTAATTTCTGCAATATCACGCAAGCGAACAAGATTATCGCCATCACTATGTACGACAACATTGCCAAGCTCTTCAACGGATTTTGTGGTGGTTTCCACTTTGTTTTTATATACCGTAAAATAGCCATTGAAACTTCCTGCTGCGGTTTGTAAGTTATTATTAGATAACGCCGTCATAACAGAGGTTGTTGAAAGATTTTGAGCGGCCATTTTAGCTGGATCTAACCAGATGCGTAATGCATATTCGCCACCATAAATATCAATTTTAGCAATACCAGGAATGGTAAAGAATTGCGGTTTTACTACGCGTTCTAAATAGTCCACGATTTGCGGTTGTTCTAGTCGATCAGAAACAAAGCTTAAATACATCATACCCGTTCCACCTGCGGAGGAAGTAATCGTAGGGGCTTCCACATTGCTTGGCAAATCAGAACGGACAGAGTTCACTTTGGCTGAAATATCAGCCAATGCTGCATTCGGATCGGTATTTAACTTCATTTTTACCGTAATCGTTGAGCTACTCGGGGCACTACTAGAAGACATATAGTCTATATTATCTGCTTGGGCGATAGCTTCTTCTAGTGTTGACGTGATTGAGGCTTGAATTAATTCAGCATCCGCTCCCGCATAAGTGGTACTCACTGTAATTACCGTGGTGGTCATCTCTGGATATTCACGCACCGTCAGTTTTGAAATTGCTTGTAAACCAAGAATAACAATTAAAATACTGATAGAAATCGCAAGGACAGGGCGACGAATAAAAATATCGGTAAATTTCATATTATTGTTCCCATTTACTCCCTAATTAAAGATTAGTTTTGGTTGCAGGAGCTTGAGTACCTACACCTTGTTGTTCGCTCACAACGACCAAGCTGTTATTGCTTAAACGCTGTTGTCCACCAGTTACAATCAGATCACCAGCTTTAATATCTTTGCCGGCTAATTGTGCATAAATACCTTGACGATCTTTGGTACTGACGGTGATTTGTGTTGCTCGATACATATTATCAAGGTTTTCATTACCTGCGAATTTTTGTTTATCTTCGTCAGATAATGGTTTTAATAAATAGGTGTTCTCTCCGTACATATTATAAGTAATTGCGACTTGTGGCACGATGATTTGGTTCGTTTCTGTTGGCAAGGCAACACGCAAACGCGTAAACATACCGGACAATAATTTTTGGCTATTTTCGCTATCAAAGGTCGCTTGAACAGCAATTAATCCTGTTGAGGTATCAATGGCAGGTTCAATCGCAGTTATTTTAGCACTAAAGGTTTCGCCTAATAACGCATCAGCCGTAGCGGTAACTTTTTGTCCTACAGTAAGATTATCAAGTTCATTTTGTGAAACAGAAAAATCAACTTTCATTTGACTGCGATCTTCAACACGCACAATTTCTGTTCCTGCAGTAACATATTCCCCTACGTTTACTTTGACAATCCCAGCAATACCGTCAAAAGGTGCATAAATTTTACGACGAGCAATGGTTGCTTTTAACGACTCAATATTAGCGACTAATGCGTCATAAGTAGCTTTAGCATTATCCAACTCCGTTTGTGAAATACTTTGGGTTTTCGCTAATCTTAAATAGCGGTGATATGTTTGTTGAGCGAACGGTAATTGTGCTTCAGAGGCTTGTAAAGTCGCTTGTTCTACACTACTATCAATATTGATGATTAGATCACCTTTTTTGACGGTTTGTCCCGACTGAATTAAAACAGCTGAAACTGTACCCGCAGATTGAGCTTTTAACATAGCCCCTTGATTTGGACGAACTAACCCTGTGGTTTCAATCACAGGTGTCCATTCAGAAGCCGTAACTTTAAATGCAGTAACAGGGCTAGCACCTTCAGGGTGGGTAGCTAAATACTCTGAAATCTTTTTTTGTTTATACATTGTAAATGCAATCACAACAGCAAAAACAAGAAAAATAATAACCAATACCAATTTAATCACGAAACTGCGTGATTTTTTTGGTTTATTGGATTGAGTTTGGTTCATAGAGTTCTCCATAAATATCAATGAAAGAAATGTTAAGTGTAACGCTATTTTTTAATAGCCTGCCAAGTTTGTTGTACCACTTGTTCTAAAACGGATTTAGGATAAGTGATATTATGATAAAAAGTTTTGACTGATAAACTTATTGCACTATCAAGACTAATCGTAAATAAAATTTGTGAAGGTAAATCGCATAAAACGCCTTTTGCTTTAGCATGTTCACAAAACTTATTCCAAGGATCATTTGGATTATTAGTCCGTTCTTGTACTAATGAACAAAAGCCAGGTAATGAACGATATTGATGGAAGTTTAATACCGTTTCAGGGCATTTTTGTATTTCAAACCAAAGGTTCCACCAAAAACGATGATATTGATGATAAGGATCATCATCTAAATTAAAGTTTTGAGACATTGCGGTTTCAAATCGAATAAAAATATTTTCAATAAGCCGAGTTAATAAGGCTTCTTTATTTTCAAAATGAATATAAATAGTACCGGGAGAAATTCCTGCTTCTTTTGCAATTTTATGAATAGAAAGATGGTGTAAACCATCTCTTGCCATTAAGCGTTCTGTTGTTGTAAAAATAATATCTACTGTATCGGATTTATGTTGCATAATATTTAGCCTAAAAAATGTTTATTTTTCAATGAATGAACGTTCGTTCATTTTATTTTTTTTGTGATCAGAGTCAAGATTTTATTAGAGAAGTTTAAGATAGTTGTATTAGATAATTATGAGGAATAATAAAAAAATTCCACACCTTTATTGCTAAAAGTGTGGGTAAATATCAATGTAGGAGGAAGTTAAATTTTATTCATTGGTTCAAAATCACGCTGTTCTTCGCCAGTATAAATTTGACGAGGACGAACAATTTTGAAGTTGCCTTGATTATACATTTCTTTCCAGTGAGCAATCCAACCTACAGTACGACCTAAAGCAAACATTACGGTAAACATTGAGGTTGGAATACCAATAGCTTTTAGAATAATACCTGAATAGAAGTCCACATTTGGATAGAGATTCTTTTCAATGAAGTATGGATCGTTTAATGCAATACGTTCTAATTCCATAGCAACATCAAATAATGGGGTATCGATCTTCAATTCTTGTAATACTTCATGGCAAGTTTGACGCATTACTTTTGCACGAGGATCATAATTTTTATAAACACGGTGACCAAACCCCATAAGACGGAATGGATCATTTTTATCTTTTGCACGGGCAATAAATTCTGGGATACGATCTACCGTTCCGATTTCTTCTAACATATTAATACAGGCTTCGTTTGCACCACCATGTGCAGGTCCCCAAAGTGAAGCAATACCTGCTGCAATACACGCAAATGGATTAGCACCAGAAGAAGCCGCAGTACGTACAGTAGAAGTCGATGCATTTTGTTCATGGTCAGCATGTAAAATAAAGATACGATCCATTGCTCTTTCTAATACAGGATTTACTACATAAGGTTCGCAAGGGGTTGCAAACATCATATAAAGGAAATTACCTGCATAAGAAAGATGGTTTTGTGGGAACATGAATGGTTGACCAATAGAATATTTATAACACATTGCTGCTAGTGTTGGCATTTTTGCTAGCAAACGAATAGCAGTTAATTCTCTATGTCTTACATCACGAACGTCTGTAGAGTCATGATAGAACGCTGCTAATGCACCACTAACCCCACACATAACCGCCATTGGGTGAGAGTCACGACGGAAACCATGGAAGAAACGACTAAGTTGTTCATGTACGAGAGTATGCTTTTTAACTAATTGAGTGAATTCTTTATATTGTTCTGGTGTAGGACGTTCACCAAAAAGTAATAAATAAGCGACTTCTAAATAATCAGCATTTTCTGCAAGTTGATCGATTGGGTAGCCACGGTGTAATAAAATTCCTTGATCACCATCGATATAAGTAATAGATGATTTACAAGTGGCGGTTGACATTAAACCAGGATCGAAAGTGAAGAGTTTTTGTGAAGTGAGTGATTGTACATCAATTGCATCGTAGCCTAGTGTTGCTTTTTGTACTGGTAGATCATATTCGCGACCATCACTCAGAGTTAGCTTTGCAGTAAGTTCTTCTGACATAAATTCCTCCTTGTATTGTCTTTCTTAGAAATAAGTCAGTATGATATTGTTAGACTTACATATATGTTAATAAGTTGTTATGCAATATATCACCATTATTTTGGAACTGCCTGCAATTTTTTTTAAAATTAGAGGTAGATCAAAAAATTTTTCGGGATTGTTTGTTTTGTTTTTGTTAAAAATGTAACAAATGTCACAGAAAATAATTTTTTTATGGACGATAATAAGCATACTCCAATTTCGAGTGAATCTTCTAGCTATTTTATAGGGGTAACATCGAATTTGTTGTTAAGCTTATAAACTAGTGAAAAAAGTTGTAGCACAACTGTTGTAAGTAAAAAATGAAGGACTTATCAATGCAATCTAACAATACAATGAAAGAGTGGCTTGCCTCGACCGCATTTGGAGGTGCAAACCAAGCTTATATTGAAGATCTTTATGAATCTTATTTAACCGACCCAACCAGTGTTTCTCCAGAATGGCAATCAATTTTCCAACAATGGAAAGCCGAAAATGACCAACCACATGCTCTCATTAAAGATTATTTCCGTCGTTTAGCAAGCGAAGGTCGCCGTAATCAACAAACCGTGATTGATCCAGAAGCCGGTGCAAAACAAGTTCGTTTATTACAATGGATTAATGCTTACCGTTTCCGTGGTCATCTTAATGCAGATCTTGACCCATTGAAAATGTGGAATCGCCCAGAAATAGATGAATTGGATTTCCATTATCATGGATTTACAGATGAAGAATTAGATGAACGTTTTAATATCGGGCAGTATGTGTATCAACGTGAAAGTATGACCTTACGCGAAATTGATAAAGCGTTGAAAGAAACTTATTGCGGCCATATCGGGCTAGAATTTATGCACATTACCGATATTGAAATTCGTCGTTGGTTACAAGAAAAAATCGAAACAGTCTTAAATAAACCGTTATTTACAAAAGAAGAACAATTAACCTTTTTAAAAGAATTAACTGCAGCTGACGGTTTAGAACGTTATCTTGGAGCAAAATTCCCAGGGGCGAAGCGTTTCTCATTAGAAGGGAGTGATGCCTTTATTCCATTGATGAAAGAGATTATTCGTCATGCAAGTAAACAAGGCGTAAAAGATGTTGTAATGGGGATGGCTCACCGTGGTCGTCTAAATATGTTAGTCAATGTACTAGGTAAAAAACCAAGTGAATTATTTGATGAATTTGCGGGTAAACATGCAACTAATCGTACTGGTGACGTGAAATATCACCAAGGTTTCTCTTCAAATTTTGTGACAGAACATGGTTATGTACACTTAGCACTTGCATTTAACCCATCACATTTAGAAATTGTAAGTCCTGTTGTTATTGGCTCAGTTCGTGCAAGACAAAATCGTAGTCATGATACAGAACGTCAAAATGTTTTAGCGGTTACGGTACACGGAGATTCTGCTGTGGCAGGACAAGGTATTGTGCAAGAAACCTTAAATATGTCGGCGACACGAGGCTATACTGTTGGTGGAACTATCCGTATTGTAATTAATAACCAAATTGGTTTTACCACTTCAAATCCGCACGATACACGTTCAACAGAGTATTGCACTGATATTGCGAAAATGATTCAAGCACCAATTATTCATGTGAATGGTGATGATCCAGAAGCGGTTGCATTTGCTGGACGTATTGCAGTGGAATATCGTACTAAATTTAAACGTGATATTTTTATTGATCTTATCTCTTATCGCCGTCATGGTCACAATGAAGCCGATGAACCATCAGCAACACAACCATTGATGTACAAAAAAATTAAAGGTCATCCAACACCACGTAAAGTGTATGCAGATATGTTAGTTACACAAAACGTGATTACTGAAGAAGAAGCAAATGTTTTTGTCAACGACTATCGTGATGCACTTGATCAAGGTGAATGTGTGGTGCCTGAGTTTGTGCCAATTGATATGAATAAGATTGACTGGTTGCCATACTTAAATCATAGCTGGACATCACCTTATGAAAGTAAATTCCCAGAAGAGCGTTTTAAAGCATTAGCACATAAAATTAGCGAATATCCAGCTGATCATCCATTACAAAGCCGAGTAGCGAAAATTTATACTGATCGTCAAGCAATGGCGAGAGGAGAAAAACCATTTGACTGGGGAATGGCAGAGTCAATGGCCTATGCAACTTTGTTAGATGAAGGCAACCATATCCGTTTATCTGGTGAAGATGCGGGACGTGGTACATTCTTCCACCGTCATGCAGTATTACACAACCAAGAAAATGGTACAACTTATACCCCGTTACAACATCTCCACGATCAACAAGGTGAATTTGAAGTTTGGGATTCTGTACTTTCAGAAGAATCAGTATTGGCATTTGAATACGGTTTTGCGACCACAACGCCAAGAACCTTAACTTTGTGGGAAGCACAATTTGGTGATTTTGCTAACGTAGCCCAAGTCGTAATCGATCAATTTATTAGTTCTGGTGAACAAAAATGGGGCAGAATGTGTGGTTTAGTGATGTTATTGCCTCATGGTTATGAAGGACAAGGACCTGAACACTCATCTGCACGTCTAGAACGTTATTTACAACTTTGTGCAGAAGACAATATTCAAGTATGTGTCCCTTCTACACCAGCACAAGTTTACCATATGTTAAGACGTCAATTATTACGTAAAGTACGTCGTCCACTAATTGTAATTACACCAAAATCATTATTACGTCATCCATTAGCAGTTTCTGAAATGGAAGAGTTATATAAAGGTGAATTTAAAAATGCGATTGGTGAAGTTGATGCGTTAGATCCAAAACAAGTAAAACGTGTAGTACTTTGTTCAGGTAAAGTTTATTACGACTTACTAGAAGAAAGACGTAAACGTGAAATTACTGATATTGCCTTAATTCGTATTGAACAACTTTATCCTTATCCACATGCGGAAATGAAAGAAATTTTAGCAGATTATCAACACGTAACGGATTTTGTATGGTGTCAAGAAGAACCACAAAACCAAGGTGCTTGGTATTGTAGCCAACATAATTTCTATGCATCTATTCCTGAAGGAGCAAAATTACGCTATGCGGGTCGTCCTGCATCAGCATCGCCTGCGGTAGGATATATGTCATTACATGTCAAACAACAAAAAGCGTTGATTGATGATGCGTTAACAATTGAAAAATAGAATTTAACTAAGTAGAGGATACATAAATGAGTAATGTTGAAATTGTTGTTCCTGATTTGCCTGAATCTGTTGCGGATGCAACTGTTGCAACTTGGCATAAAAAAGCAGGAGATGTGGTTAAACGTGATGAAGTGCTTGTTGAAATTGAAACAGATAAAGTTGTGTTAGAAGTTCCTGCGAGTATTGATGGCGTATTAGAAAGTATTGTTGAGGAAGAAGGGGCAACTGTTGTGAGTAAACAGCTGCTAGGTAAACTCCGTGAAGTAAAAGAAGGTGAAGAAACGAATGCTAGCGTGAGTAAAACTGAACCAACACCAGCAGATCGTCAACATGCAGCGATTGAGCCAGAAAGTTCAAATGATGCTTTAAGCCCAGCGGTTCGCCGTTTACTAGCAGAAAAAGATCTTGATCCAAGTAAGATCAAAGGTTCTGGTGTTGGTGGTCGATTAACACGTGAAGATGTTGAGGCTTATGCTGCATCTAATTCAACCAAAACCGTTGCAGCAGAAGAAACTGCACCAGTATTAGCCGCACGCAGTGAAAAACGTGTACCTATGACTCGTTTACGTAAACGCATTGCAGAACGTCTATTAGAAGCGAAAAACAGTACAGCAATGTTAACAACCTTCAATGAATTAGATATGACACCAATTAAAAAATTACGTAAACAATATGGTGAACAATTCGAGAAGAAACACGGTGTGCGTTTAGGGTTTATGTCTTTCTATGTAAAAGCAGTGGTGGAAGCGTTAAAACGTTATCCTGAGATCAATGCTTCTTTAGATAGTGATGACATTGTTTATCACAACTATTTTGATATCAGTATCGCCGTATCTACGCCACGTGGGTTAGTAACCCCAGTATTACGTGATTGTGACCAGCTCAGTATGGCTGAAATTGAAAAACAAATTAAAGTATTAGCTGAAAAAGGTCGTGATGGTAAATTGACAGTTGAAGATTTAACTGGTGGTAACTTTACGATTACTAATGGTGGTGTTTTTGGCTCATTGATGTCAACACCAATTATCAACCCACCACAAAGTGCGATTTTAGGTATGCACGCAATCAAAGATCGTCCAGTCGCAGTGAACGGTCAAGTCGAAATTCGTCCAATGATGTATCTCGCACTCTCTTATGACCACCGTTTAGTGGATGGTAGAGAGTCAGTTGGTTTCTTAGTCACTATCAAAGAGTTACTTGAAGATCCAACACGCATCTTATTAGAAATTTAATTTAACCGACACATTTTAATAATACCTGCCATAAGGTTATGGCAGGTACGCAATCAATAGGAGAAAGCATGAATTTACATGAATATCAAAGTAAGCAAATTTTTTCTGAATATAAGTTACCTGTGAGTAAAGGTATCGCTTGTCAAAACCTCGAAGAAGGTTTACAAGCAATGAAAACATTAGGCGGCAGTGAATGGGTTGTGAAGTGTCAAGTTCATGCTGGTGGACGTGGTAAAGCTGGTGGAGTGAAACTTGTCCGTTCAGAACAAGAGGTCGCAGAATTTTTTGATCGCTGGTTAGGCAAACGTTTAGTGACTTTCCAAACAGATGCAAATGGTCAACCAGTTAATACGATTTATGTAGAGCAATCATCTAATATCAAAAAAGAACTCTATGTTGGGATGGTAATTGACCGTTCATCACAATCTGTGGTTTTTATGGCATCAACTGAAGGTGGCGTAAATATTGAAGAAGTGGCAGCAAAAACACCACATCTATTGCATAAAGTTTATGTTGATTCACTAATCGGCGGTATGCCATATCAAGGTCGTGAATTAGCCTTTAAATTAGGTTTAAATCCAGAACAAACTAAACAATTCACTCAAATGTTCTGCCAATTAACCAAACTCTTTATTGAAAAAGATGCTGCATTATTAGAAATCAACCCATTAGTGATTTTAGATAATGACAAATTACACTGCCTAGATGCAAAAGTTGTGATTGATGGCAATGCACTTTATCGCCACCCAGATCTCCTAGCAATGCGTGATTTAAGCCAAGAAGATCCTCGTGAAGCAGAAGCAGAAGAATCACAACTTAACTATGTTGCACTTGATGGCAATATCGGTTGTATGGTGAATGGTGCTGGTTTAGCAATGGGAACAATGGATATTGTTAAACTACACGGTGGTTATCCAGCTAACTTCCTCGATGTTGGTGGCGGTGCAACCAAAGAACGTGTAGCAACTGCATTCAAAATCATTCTTTCCGATAAGAATGTAAAAGCAGTATTAGTCAATATTTTTGGTGGAATTGTACGTTGTGACTTAATTGCTAACGGTATTATTGATGCGGTGAAAGAAGTCGGTATTAATGTACCTGTTGTTGTGCGTTTGGAAGGGAATAATGCGGAACTTGGTCGTGAAATTCTTGCAAATAGCGGACTTAAAATTATGGCTGCCAATTCATTAACAGAAGCAGCTCAGTTAGTGGTTAAAGCTGCGGAGGAAAAATAATGTCTATTTTAATTGATAAAAATACAAAAGTAATTTGTCAGGGATTCACTGGCGGTCAAGGTACATTCCATTCAGAACAAGCATTAGCTTATGGTACGCAATTAGTGGGTGGGGTTTCGCCAAATAAAGGCGGTACAACCCATTTAGGTTTGCCAGTATTTAATACTGTACGCGAAGCAGTAGAAGCAACAGGTGCAACAGCTTCTGTGATTTATGTACCAGCACCAGGCTGTAAAGACGCAATTTTAGAAGCGATTGATGCAGGTATTCAATTAGTTGTATGTATCACTGAGGGTATCCCAACAGTAGATATGTTAGTGGTAAAACAAAAATTGAATCAAACCGGTGTGCGTATGATCGGTCCAAACTGTCCAGGTGTTATCACTCCAGGTGAATGTAAAATCGGGATTATGCCAGCGCATATCCATAAAAAAGGTAGTATTGGAATCGTTTCTCGTTCAGGTACATTAACTTATGAAGCAGTAAAACAAACTACTGATGAAGGTTATGGTCAATCAACCTGTGTAGGAATTGGTGGTGACCCAATTCCTGGATCAAGTTTTATCGATATTTTGAAACTATTTGAAGCTGATCCTGAAACCAAAGCGATTGTGATGATCGGGGAAATTGGTGGTTCTGCAGAAGAAGAAGCTGCTGCTTATATTAAACAACACGTAACTAAACCAGTTGTGTCTTATATCGCAGGGGTAACAGCACCAAAAGGTAAACGTATGGGACACGCAGGTGCGATTATCAGTGGTGGTAAAGGTACTGCTGATGAAAAATATGCTGCACTTGAAGCTGCAGGCGTGAAAACAGTACGTAGCCTTGCAGATATTGGTAAAGCATTACGTGAGTTATTAGGTTAGTCCTATCATTTACTAATAAAAAACCGCCAATTTGGCGGTTTTTTGTTTGCGGTTATCTTATTATTTACCGCATTGTCACAAACTCTTCTGAGCCAGTTGGGTGGATAGCGACAGTATTATCAAAATCTTTTTTCGTTGCGCCCATTTTGATTGCAACGGCAAAGCCTTGAATCATCTCATCTACCCCAAAACCAATACCGTGTAAACCGACAATTTTTTCTTCCTCACCGACACACACTAACTTCATACGGCAAGGTTGGCGATGTTGTGTTACTGCAGTGTACATTGAAGTAAAAGTCGATTTATAAACTTTTACATGATCTGCACCATATTGCTCGATCGCTTGTGGTTCAGTTAAACCAACTGTACCAATCGGTGGATGACTAAAGACCACGGTTGGAATCAAGTTATAATCTAAATGTTCATTTGGTTTATTGTTAAATAAACGTTCAGATAAACGGCGACCAGCGGCAACAGCAACAGGCGTTAATTCCACTGCACCAGTATTATCACCTACTGCATAGATACCTTTTACATTGGTGTTTTGGTATTTATCAACTTCAATAAAACCTTTGCTATTAGTTTTTACGCCAGCAGCCTCGAGGTTTAGTTTGTCTGTCATTGGCACACGACCGATTGCCCAAACCACACAATCAACAGTTTGTGAACGGCCATCTTCTAAGAAGAGAGTTAAACTACCGTCAGCATTTTTCACCACTTTTTGTGGTACAGCTTGCGTGTGTAACGTTGCCCCTTCGTTTTGCATAATTTCCACTAAGGTTTCCACGATCAATGGATCAAAATTACGCAATGGTGCGTGTTTACGCACAAATAAATGGGTTTCTACGCCAAGATTATGTAATACACCAGCAAGCTCAACCGCAATATAACCAGCACCTACGACTGCAACACGTTTTGGTAATTCAGTTAACGCAAATACCCCGTCAGAATCAATTCCGTATTCTGCCCCTTCAATATTTGGATGACTTGGACGACCACCAGTAGCAATTAAAATATGTTTTGCTTTAATTAATTCGCCATTGACTTCAACCGTATTTGCATCAACAAATTTTGCAAAACCACGAATCACATCAACTTTGTTATTGCCTAATACACGCTCATAAGATTGATGAATACGATCAATATAGGCTTCACGGCTTGCACGCAATTTTGCAAAATCAAAGCGGTTTACAGTAACATCAAAGCCATAATCAGGGGCATAAAGATTAATCGCTTCGGAAATTTGTGCACCATACCACATTACTTTTTTCGGTACACAACCGACGTTTACACAAGTTCCACCTAAATATTTTGCTTCAATAATGGCACATTTTTTACCATAACTCGCTGCACGATTAATCGAAGCGATACCACCGCTTCCTCCACCAATCGCAATATAATCATATTCTTTTGTCATAAGTTCTCCCATTGTTGAGATGTTTTGAAATTTACCGCGTTATTGTGGCGAATTTTGTGTTGTGATGCTAACTGTTAGCATAAATTGGTTTAATTGGTAATAGCGATTTACTCAGGTGTAATCCAATTAATTGACCAATGTCCTGTACCTGTTGGTGCGAGAATTTTGGTTAAGTAAGGCAAAATTTCACGCATCTGCTGTTCTAATTGCCAAGGTGGATTAATTACAATCATTCCGCTTGCGGTCATTCCTCGTTGCTGCGTATCAGGGCGAATACCAAGCTCAATTTGTAAAATTTTACGGATTTTGGTTTCTTCAAGAGCTTGCACCATTTTTTTGACTTGTTGACGTAAAACAACTGGATACCAAATCGCATAAGTACCAGTGGCAAAACGTTTATATCCCTCTACAATGGCATCAACCACGAGTTGATAATCTTCTTTGAGTTCATAAGGGGGATCAATCAGGATAAAACCGCGGCGTTCTTTCGGTGGTAGAGTAGATTTTAATTGTTGAAAACCATTTTCACGCTTGGCCTGAACATTGGCATAAGGCTGCATATTTTTGCGTAATAACGGATAATCGCTAGGATGTAATTCCGTTAAAATCGCACGATCTTGTGGACGTAGCATATTAGCAGCCAGTAGAGGTGAACCTGGATAGAAAGTAAGGCGACCGTTGCGATTCACTTTTTTAATTTGCGTTAGGTAGCGTTGTACGATTTCGGGTAAATCAGTGCGTTCCCATAAATAACCGATACCCTCTGCAAATTCTGCTGTTTTTTCTGCTTCAAAACTTTGTAATGAATAGAGTCCAGCCCCTGCGTGCGTATCTAGGTAAAGAAATCCTTTCTCTTTTTGTTGTAGAGATTCAAGGATCAGTAATTGCACAATATGTTTAAGTACATCAGCATAATTACCAGCGTGAAAACTGTGGCGGTAACTTAACATAAATTTCCTCTTATTTTGCTAATTGATTCCAATGTTTTGGATTGACGTATTCAATGCCTTTATCAGTAAAACGAATATTTTCGTGTTGTAGTAGATAACGTTTGGCAGGCAATCCACCACCAAATCCTGTTAGTTGCTGCTGTTTACCTAAGATACGATGACAAGGCACGATAATACTAATTGGATTACGCCCAATCGCTCCGCCAACAGCACGAATTGCTTTTGGATTACCAATTCGCTCAGCAATCTCTGCATAAGTAGCCGTATGCCCAAACGGAATTTGTAATAGTTGTTGCCAAACGGCTTGTTGAAAGGGGGTACCGAGTAATTTTAAGGGTAATTGGTGAAAGGTGTGTTGCTCACCTGAAAAATAACGATTTAATGCTTGCTCCGTTTGACATAACACAGGGTGATCATCACGCATAATCCAATGATGTTGACATTGATGTTCACGCTCAAACAGCACACCGATCAAATGATGTTGCTGTGCTAGGAGTTGCAGTTTACCTACTGGAGAGTCCATAACAGATAAAAAGATCGGTTCTTGCATATTGTTCTCTATCTTACAGATTAAAAAGGGCGTTATTGTGCGTACAAAATGATAATTTCTCAAGCAGATTATCGATTTCTTCTGGTAAATAAGCCGATTAGGTTTTGCACGCGATAAATTAATAACGCCGATAAAATCAAAGCACTACCGACAATTTTAATGGTAGTGAGTTGTTCACCAAGCAGTATCACGCTCAAAATAATCGTCCAAACAGGTTCCAACAACATAATGATTGATGCGTTGGCAATATGGCAATAACGTTGCCCAATGGTTTGTAACATATAACGGAAATTAGTACCAATTAATACACTAATAGCTAACCACCAGATTGCCGAAGAAGGAATATCGCTTTGCCAGTGTTCGGTAAGTAAAGAGTAGGAAAGGCATAATATTCCTACCACAGAGAGTTGTAATGTGGTTAAAGGCAAAGGGGGAATGGATTTAGAATATTGATTATGCAACACAAAATAGATCGCAGAAAACAGCGAAGCAAGTAAGTATAGTGAGCTATCAACTGAGAAATGCAAATCACCTTTTGAATTTGCAAGCAGATAGACACCACATAATGCCGTAGGGAGAGCAATCCAGAATGTACGCAATGGTTTATTGCGGAAAAATAGCCAAGAGATTAAAGGGGCAAGTAACATCGATACACTGACTAAAAAAGCCCCTGAACCAAGATTATTATTAAAGGTAATTGCCATAATCCACGTTGCCATAAAAATAGCAAAAAAGAGGCCTGTCGATAATGCACGGATCGTTTCAGAACGTGTTAAACGCTTTAATTGTGGATAGGCAAAAGGGAAGAAGATTAAGGCTGCGGAGAAAAAGCGTAAACCGATAAAACCGACTGGTGGAAACCCGACTAACGCATATTTAGAAAAGAACCAACCGAGTGCAGCTAAAATTGAAACAAAGAAAAGAATTATTTCTCCAATACCATCAATATTTTTCATTTGTACATCCATTTTCTTTTTTATTAGTTTGGTATTATCGGTATTCGTGAAATGTCTGTAAAACCCTTTTCAATAAGAATTTATCAATTATTGTCATAGAGCAAATAGCAGATATAAAGTTACTGGATATTTATACAGTTTTCTTGTATGCTATGCGACAGTTTTTTTGTGAGGTTGAATATGATTGGGCATTTACGCGGAATATTATTAGAAAAAGCACCGCCTGAAATTTTATTGGATGTCAATGGTGTGGGATATGAGTTGTTATTACCAATGACAAGTTTTTATCATTTACCTGAAGTGAATCAAGAAGTCTCGCTTTATACACATTTAGTTGTTAGAGAAGATGCTCACCTACTATTCGGTTTTTATCAAAAACAAGATCGTACATTGTTCCGTGAATTGATTAAAACTAATGGCGTTGGTCCTAAATTAGCGCTTGCTATCCTTTCGGCAATGTCAGTAACTGAATTTTCTTATGCGATTGAGCATGAAGAACTCTCTAAATTAATTAAAATTCCAGGGGTAGGGAAGAAAACCGCAGAACGTTTATTGGTTGAATTGAAAGGAAAATTCAAACAATACCGTAATGAAGATTTCTTTATTGAACAAAAAGTAGGAAGCCAATCTCCTGAACCAACCTTTGCAACAGCAGCTTCGCCAGCAGAGGATGCCATTTCAGCATTAATTGCGTTAGGTTATAAGCCAGCCGATGCCGAGAAAATGGTCAAGCGAGTTGCCCAACCTGAATTAAATAGTGAACAGTTAATCCGTGAAGCATTAAAAAATGCGTTGTGATAAATGGTATAAAAAATGATTGAAGTAGATCGTATTATCAGCCCAACCGCCAAAGCCGAAGAAGAGTATATTGATCGTGCGATTCGTCCTAAATTGTTACAAGATTATGTTGGTCAGCCACACGTCCGTGAACAGATGGATATTTTTATCAAGGCAGCCAAAATGCGTAATGATGCGTTAGATCATCTCTTGATTTTTGGACCACCAGGATTAGGCAAAACCACTTTAGCCAACATAGTGGCCAATGAAATGGGCGTGAATATTCGCACAACTTCAGGACCTGTGTTAGAAAAAGCAGGGGATCTCGCTGCGATGCTAACCAATCTCGAACCGCACGATGTATTATTTATTGATGAAATCCACCGTTTATCGCCAGCGATTGAAGAAGTGTTATATCCAGCAATGGAAGATTACCAACTGGATATTATGATTGGCGAAGGCCCAGCTGCTCGCTCAATTAAATTAGATCTCCCGCCGTTTACGCTTGTTGGTGCAACCACAAGAGCGGGTTCTTTAACGTCACCATTAAGAGATCGTTTTGGGATTGTACAACGCTTAGAGTTTTACTCGGTCCCTGACCTCACTTCCATTGTAATGCGGAGTGCAAATTGCCTGAAATTACAAATTGCTGATGAAGCAGCTCACGAAATTGCACGCCGTTCTCGTGGTACACCACGCATTGTTAATCGCTTATTACGCCGTGTGCGTGATTATGCGGATGTCAAAAATGGCGGATTTATATCGGCAGACGTTGCCAAGCTCGCCTTAAATATGCTCGATATTGACTCAGAAGGGTTTGATTTTATGGATCGTAAACTACTTATGGCAATTATCGAACGCTTTGATGGTGGGCCTGTTGGCTTAGATAATTTGGCAGCAGCGATTGGTGAAGAAAAAGAAACGATTGAAGATGTGTTAGAGCCTTATTTAATCCAACAAGGTTTTTTACAACGCACACCAAGAGGCAGGATCGCCACTTCACATACCTATCGCCATTTTGGTTTGGCTCAGTTAGCAGAACGATAAATAGTATTGAGTGATACAAGCTGACAGTAAGAGATCTGCGTAGAAGTAGGAAAAAATGCAGGCAAACAAGAGTTCTTATTGCATCGCTATCAGAAATCTTATAGAATTTGCACGTTTTTTGCCAAAGAAAAGGATTGGCGAACAATAGTTGATTTTCTGCTTAATAAAAAGCAGTACAGTTGTAAGTGAAATTATTAGAGGAATAAGACTATTAAAACCGTAAAAAAAGCCCCAGCAACTAATCGCCCGAATCGTATTAATGAAGAAATTCGTGTGAAAGAAGTCCGCTTAATTGACCAAGATGGTGAACAAGCGGGAATCGTATCTATCCAACAAGCATTGGATATGGCGGAACAAGCCGAACTCGATCTAGTTGAAATAAGCCCTAATGCAGAGCCACCAGTGTGCCGCATTATGAATTACGGTAAGTTCCTCTATGAAAAGAGCAAAACTGCAAAAGAGCAGAAGAAAAAACAAAAAGTTGTTCAAGTAAAAGAGATTAAGTTCCGTCCAGGAACTGACGAAGGCGACTATCAGGTAAAACTACGCAGCCTGATTCGCTTTTTAGAAGACGGGGATAAAACCAAAATCACATTACGTTTCCGTGGTCGTGAATTGGCACATCAACAAATTGGGATTGAGATGTTAGATCGGATTAAAGCAGATTTAGCAGAATTAGCTGTCGTTGAATCTGAACCATCTAAGATCGAAGGTCGCCAAATGGTGATGGTACTTGCCCCGAAAAAGAAATAATTAGTGCAACTCAAGTAATAAAAGTAACGATGAATTAATCGTTACTTTTTATTCGCCTAATTATTGGTGATTAATAGTAAAAACAATGCGGAGTTAAACTCATGCCTAAAATCAAAACAGTACGTGGTGCTGCTAAACGTTTCAAAAAAACTGGAACTGGCGGTTTTAAACGTAAACAATCTCATCTTCGTCATATTTTGACTAAGAAATCAACTAAACGTAAACGTCATTTACGTCATAAATCAATGGTGGCGAAAGCTGACCAAGTTTTAGTCGTAGCTTGTTTACCATACGCATAACCCACGGGTTAGCGAACGTTTCGTTATTTTTTAAGTACAAATAGACAAAGGAGATTCCTATGGCCCGTGTAAAACGTGGTGTAATTGCAAGAGCTCGTCATAAGAAAGTTCTTAAGGCAGCTAAAGGTTATTATGGTGCACGTTCTCGTGTATATCGTGTTGCTTTCCAAGCAGTAATTAAAGCTGGTCAATATGCTTACCGTGACCGCCGTCAACGTAAACGTCAATTCCGTCAATTATGGATTGCACGTATCAATGCGGCAGCACGTCAAAATGGCTTATCTTACAGCCGTTTCATCAATGGCTTGAAAAAAGCATCTGTTGAAATCGATCGTAAGATTCTTGCCGATATCGCTGTATTTGACAAAGTTGCCTTTGCTGCTTTAGTTGAAAAAGCAAAATCAGCACTTTAATAAACTAAATTATTTCATTTTAGTTCGTGAGAAAGGATAGTGAGTTAATCGCTATCCTTTTTTACTAAGTGAGGCATTATGCAAGTAAAAACATTTTCACGACTTTTATTAGTAGCTTGTTTACAACTGGGAACGCTGCAAGCGATAGCAGCGAGCAATGATTTTGCCGTACAGTTTGCAAAAGGTGAACATTCGGCAGAATTAAATGGAACAATCCAAGGCTATAATGCAGATCGCTATACTTTTTATGCGAAACAAGGGCAAATAGCAACATTGGAAGTAGTGAAAAAAGATCCGCAAGTTCAATTTTCCTTAGCCTATGCAAAGAAATCCAAGCAAGTTGATTTAACCGCTAGTCAACAATTATTGCCTTATTCTGGTCAATATATTCTGACCGTTCATCAAACTCGTAATGACGCACGTAAGCAACCAAAAGCACAGAGAATTTATTCGGTAAAATTATCCATCTCTGATGTGGCTAAGCCTAGCCAAAATGCAGACCAATTAACGCAAGTGATTTATCGCTGTGACAACGGCAAAAAGCTAACGGTTACTTATCAAGGTGAGCAAGCGACAGTGAATTGGCAAGGCGGTATGGAGAAATTAACGCTCGATAAAAAATTAAGCCAACCGCATAACCCTGTATTTAGCAATGCAGCTTACCTGTTAAGTTTGGCAACGTTGCAAGATAAGGCTTGGCAACAGAGTACCATTCATTCTTGGTTAAAATTGGGTAAAACAGCGACCGAAGATAAAGTGTTATTACAAGCGTGTGTGGTAACGAAGTAAGGTTACTTGAGCTTTCCGCTGAAAAATGCGTTTATTAACGTGAGCAAGCCCTCCCTCATTATAGCAATGGAACGGAGGGCGAGATTGAACCCAGCGATACCGAACAGTAAAGAACAGTATCCACGCCAAACCCCTCAATAAGCAGGCTATTTTCCTGCTTTTCCGCTTTTCCTCGCTTCCTTTCCTTTTTATTGCCTTTGAAAAGTACATCAAACAGAAAACAAGCGAATCAAGGCTATCCGATTCAAGATTTTGCCGATTTAACAATGAAACGTTTTACTAACTTTGGAGTAAAATTTTTATAACGTTTTACTCCAAATGTTCACATAAAACGGATTATTACACCGCTTCAAAAAAGCGAAAAACCTACTAAATAAACGTTACGCAAACGATAACGTTACTCCAAAAGAGTACAGTGATAAATAAATGTTCAATTTATTTTTTTCGATAATTTAAAGATCTTTTGCATTATTAAGAAATAAATTCACTACGTATTTAAATAGAGCAACATGATGAATTACTTCAAAAGAGGTGGTGCATATATGCTGTTTTGCTTTTCAACAAAAAATGGATGAAATTTAGTATTAAAGAACAAAAAATAGCTAAAAATGGCGAGAAAATGACAAAATAATGCCTAATTAGAGGTATATAAAAATATTGAGATAATTTAAGTTTTAATTATATTTAATTTGGCTATAAAAATATTTTTTTGCTATTTTATAAAATAAATATCCGTAATTAGTTTTGTGTTTTTTAGATTATATTTTAAACAATGGAAACTTCAAAATATAATAACTTAGTAAACTATTTACCCTCCCCCAGATGTTTTTAAAAACCTAGTAATCACAAGGGTTTTAGCGATTTTAAACTTGTACAAAATCGTTAAAAACTTGTACTTTTCCGTTTTTTTATGAATAAAGATCAAGAAATCAATTTTTTATTAAAAAATAGATTAAAAAAACTAATGCAAAAAATTTTTGAACTAAATCACTAAATTTAAAAATTATTATTTACATAAATTTATTCCTGACCTACATTGTTACCGATTTTTAGGAGCGACTCTGATTGACGAATTTAGTTGATAAGCAATTTGATGTAATTCCTTCAAACCGTAGTCAAGTTTTTAACCACGTATAGCATCTATGCTATACCCCAATTAGTAAGGAACAGTTTATGAATCATATCTTCCGTGTCATTTTTGATCATACCAAAGGTATTTGGGTGGCGGTGTCTGAGCTTACCAAGGCACATGGAAAAACCAAATCAGAGAAAACAACTCGCTCTGTAAGCAATGTCAATGGGGGGGGTATTTACGCAGTAAGAAAACGTTAGCGACAACCCTATTAGCTGCGTTATTAGCCAGTTTAGGGGTATCGAATGGTGCGATGGCAACGGCATATAAGACTAACTCTACTGGATCTCCTTCTAGTAATTCATCAAATGATTTCAATACAATTTCAACTTATACAGTAGCTGCGTTTGATGGAAAGACAGCAGCAAAATTAAACTCTTTTGCTTCCTTAATAGGTGAGACCGGAAACTTTAATGTAGGATTTTTAGATAGAAGTGGCGGAAAAGCCACCTTTAGTCAGTCAGGCACAATTAAGATTTTAGGTGGAAATGGTATCACTACCACAGCAAATGGCGATACTATTACCATTTCTTCCACTGGTGCACCAAGTCAAGGTACTGTGGAACTTTATGGAGATAATGGGCAATCTACATTTACAGATACACTCAGTATAGTAGGAGTGCCAGATGGTCCTATTGCAACACAAGCTTCGAAAGGACAGGTTTCTGTATATTTGAAAAAGAAGGGCGTTGATACAGAATATCTAGCTGATAAAGCAGTAACAAAAGATAAATTATCTGATGCTCTTCAAACTCAAATTTCAAGGCTTAATGCAGATGGTACATTAAACTTTTCTAACCTTGCCGCAACGAATGGTGTGATTACAACAGCGATGTTGGCTAATAATTTTTTACTTGATGGTTCTAAGATTGCAGCTGGAACAGTAACAGCAGATAAATTAGAAACAAACTACAAAACTTCTATTGACAAAGCGATTGCTAAAACTGAAAAAATTATTACTTCCATTTCTAATGGAGACACCATAAAAGAGTTTTCTGGGACAACTTTATTAATTAGTGGCAATGATGATATTTCAGCGAGTATAGGTGGGGGTGGGGCAGTAAGTATTGCCTTAACCAAAGCAGCAAGTATTACTGAAAATGACAATCATGCTGCAACAGCGGCACAAGTTTATAAAGCAATTACAAGTGCAAAAACTACAGTAAGTTCTGAGGCTGGTTCATATATTCAAGTAGCAGAAACTCAAGGTTCAGGCATTGCTAGCAATAGTTATAAGGTTTCTTTGGATTTTGACACACTAAAAACAAAATTAAATGACACTTTTGCTGAAGATAGCGATTTAGATAGTTATCTAACAAAAACAGATGCAGCAGAAACTTATCTAACACAAACAGATGCAAAAAGCACCTACCTCACTAAAGCTGGATTAACCGCAGAGGGTAGTAACATCGTAATTGATGATACGACTGACGGTAAATCAGTTGGTTTAGCGACTACACTTACAGGCTTAACTTCTGCGACCTTTGGTAAAGGAGCAACAAATACAGTTATTGATCAATCTGGTGTTGCTGTTGGTAATGTCCAATTATCCGCAGGTGGTTTAGAGATGGATAACCACGCTATCACAGGTTTATTAGCTGGTTCGAAAAATGGCGATGCGATTAATTATGACCAATTTGAAAGCGTTGCGTCTCAATTAGGCACTGTTCAAGAGGGCAAATTTACACCTAAAACCTATAGCAAAGTCCTCTATACCGATTCAACAGTGAAGAAAGAAGAAACTATTGAAAAACAACCTGTTCTATTTAGGGCAGCGTTACTAAGTGACATTACTATTGCTCCACCAACTAGTGCAACAGAAACAGGAGGCACTATTTCAACTACCGTAGAGGATTTAGTTAATGCAGTAAATTCTGGCTTGAATTTTACTGATGGATCACATAATACAAAAGTACAGCTCGGTGGCACAGTTACCTTTAAATCGGATAAGGATACAGGCAGCAATATTACGGTAGATAACGAAAACGGCACATTCAAATTTGGGCTTAAGACTACAGGTAGCGTTACGAAGGACACTCCTGACGCAGACAAGTTAATCACCAGTGGTGCAGTGGCGAAGGCGTTAGACGGATATGTCACTAACGGCGCTCTTGAGAGTTATGCTACTAAACAATTTGTGAATGCAAAAACCATTACCTTTACAGGGAATGCAAAGGATAGTACAGCTGCAATAGTGGATTTAGATAGCAAAAATAGTCTCAATTTATCTGGAGATGCCAATATTAGCGTTGCTTCTAACCCAAAAGGTGTAAATTTCACGCTTAATCAAGAGCTTACTGGTTTAACTTCTGCACAATTTAGTAGTGAAGTTGCTGCTGGTGAAATCAAATTAGGAAGTATTTCTTTAAAGAATAATGATGGCGTTTTAGCTCTTTCACAAACTAGTCAAAACACAAGAATTAATGGTGTAGCAAAAGGTATTAAAGACATGGATGCCGTCAACGTTTTGCAATTTAAATCTGTTGCAGGTGTGTTAGGAACGTTTGATGCTAGTAGTGGAACATTTACTGAACAAAAATATGATGGTGTTAAAACACAATCAACACAAGCTCCAGCTAATGGGCAGTCTTTAAAAACGACAGTTCAGAATTTAGTTAGTGCAGTTAATAATGGCTTTAATATTCAGAATTCTGATGGTTCAAATAAATACCAAGTACTATCTGGCGGTTCAATTACCTTTAAACAAGATAAAACGACAGGCTCTAACGTTGATGTAGATGTAAACAGCAATGGAGAGGTTTTGATTGGGCTTAAGACTGATACTGTGGTTACTGATCAAAGTAATAAGTTGATTACCAGTGGTGCAGTCTTTACCGCTATTGATACAGCTAAAGGTGAGGTGCTAGACGATGTGTCACAAACTTATTTAAGCAAAGCTGATGCTGAAAGCACTTACTTAAAAGGTGTCACCGCAGGGGATAACATTAAAGTTAGTGAGGGAGATGGTAAAGCTACTGTTAGCTTAAAGAAAAAACTTACAAGTTTAACTTCTGCGGAATTTGGTAATGCCTCAGACGGTACAACTATTAACAAAGGCACTATCACTGCAACTGGTGCAATTACTGGTGGTAGCTTTGCGGTGAAGAATGGACCAACATTATCTGCAACTGGCTTAACAATGAACAGCCAAACAATCACTAATTTAGGTGCTGGTATTGCTGAGACTGATGCAGCAAATGTAGGACAAGTGAATGAAGTTTATACCTCATTGGGTCAAGTTGCAGATGAATTAGGTACTTGGAATGTTAGCACTAAGAAATTTAAAGCTCAGTCTTATGCAAAAGTGAATAAAGGTACGACAGTAGGAAGTAGTACTTATGACAATCTTCATAGTGCGGTAACTGATATTATTGATGCAATTAACGGTGGTATGACATTTAAAGTAGGTAGTGCTGAAGTCAATAAATATTTAGGCGGAACACTAGCATTTGATAATACTGCACCAGCTGATTCTGATGGTTCAAATATTGCACTTTCTGCTGATACCAGTGGTATCCATTTCGGGCTTAAACAAGTAGCTACAGGAACTGCTCTTAATGCTGATGCAGAAAATAAATTGACTACATCAGGTGCAGTTAAAGGTTTTGTTGATGATTATGAGTTGTCGTATAGCATAACAGGTGGTGATAGCGGAGCAAGTGCTTCTACAGCACTTAGTCAAGGCTTTACTTTTAATAATGAATCGCCAGATCAGCTCACTATTGGTTCAAGTGCTGCAGGTGTAATTGACTTTGGGCTTCAAGTAGCTAATGAGGTTGATAACTCTGATTACTTGATTACAAGTAGCGCAGTTAACACAGCACTTACAGACTTAGATACTAAGTTAACAGATGCTATTACAGCAGGCGATAATTATGCTAAGACTGCTAAGATTACTTTCCAAACAGATGATGGTAATAAACTTAGAAGAGGGCTTGATGGTACTTTAGCTATTACTGGTGATGATAATATTGAAACAGCTAAAACAACAGATGGTAAGTTACAAATTAAACTTAAACGTGACACTAATTTGAGTTCTGCGACTTTCAAAGATGAGGATCAAGAAGATGGAACGACAACGACAGTAAATAAATCAGGTGTTGTAATTGTTACGGGAACTAGAGGTGCCACTTTAACGGATTCACAACTTGAATTTACTGGTGGTGCTAAAGGAACAGTATCGTTAAGTAAAGATGGTTTAAATAATGGTAATAATAAGATTACCAATGTGGCTGATGGTGAAGATGATACTGATGCGGCAACTGTAGGACAACTTTCTGCAGTCGTAACTGGATTAGGCGGTACATTCGATAATGGTGATGCAATATTTGACCAATTTAGCACACCAGTTCAAGGTTCTGGTAGTGAAGCGGCACCACTCAAGGCAATCACGGCAATTAATCATTTAATCGCTGCAGTGAATAATCGTACAGTTGAAAAAACAGAGATTGCAAATGCAACAGCCAAAGATGGTAAATTAGCGACCGCTTATGCAGTTAAAGAGTATGTCGGTGATCAACTTGGCGCTACTACCTTAGCCTATAATGCTGATAACGGCAAAGATACAAAACAGACCGTGACATTAAGTCAAGGGCTTGACTTTAAGAGTAGTACAAACCTTACTGCAACTGTCGGGGCGAGTGGTGAAGTCACTTATGCCTTGAAGGATAAATTAACCGACTTAACCTCTGCGGTATTTGGTGATTCCTCAGACGGTACAACTATTAACAAAGGCACTATCACAGCGACAGGTGCAATTACTGGTGGTAGCTTTGTGGTGAAAAATGGACCAACCTTATCTAGTGCTGGTTTAGCGATGAATAGCCAAAAAATCACAGGTTTAGCTGCTGGTACTGCAACAGGTGAAGCGGTGAATTATGATCAATTTAGTACCGTTGCTGACCAACTAGGTGGTTTAACAAGCGGATCACTTACAGCACAAAGTTATAACAAAGTTAATATCGAAGGTCAAAGCACTGATTCTCGTACTAAGATTATTGATTCTGTTAAAGACTTAATTACCGCCGTTAATACAGGTTTTAAGGTCTCTGATGGTAATGATGATTCGGCAACTCAAATTACTGCTGGTAAAACAGTAACCTTTAAACCAGCTGATGGTGAAAAGAATATCTCTGTTACCAACAATGCAGGCACTTTGAGTTTTGAACTTAAAGAAACAGCGGATAAAAATGCGATTGCAAATGCAACTGTGGAGTCTAAAGAAGATCCATTAGCAACAGCACTTGCTGTTAAAGGGTTTGTGGAAGATAAAATTGGTGCAACTACGATCGCTTATACCGCTAATGGAGTTACAAATAAGAAATCAGTCAAATTATCTGATGGTTTAGACTTCCAAAATGGTAATAACTTAACTGCATCTGTTGATAACGATGGTAAGGTGAAATATGACTTAAACCCAACATTAACAGGTATTACCTCAATTGATGGCACTGCGTTGGTGTTAGAAAGCAATAAAGTGAAATCAATTAATGACGGTAAGGTTACCTTTGATGCAAATTATGGTTATGTTGCTACGATTAATGGAAATGCCGTTGTCTTTGGACAAGATGGTAAATTAACTTCGCTTGATACGGCGAGTGGTGCAGTAATATTTGGTGACAATGCGATTACTTTAGCTACTAAGAAAGTAACTGGTTTAGCCGCTGGTGAAGTGAAAGATGCTTCAACAGATGCGATTAATGGTGATCAATTGTTTGGTTCATTAGAGAGTGTTAAAAATATTCTCGGTGATGGATTCAGTAATGCAGATGGTGCAGTTACCTATACTGGAACAGGCGGTATTGCTGGTCTTGGAAATGATGTAACAACCATTAGTGGCGCATTTACTGCACTTAAATCAAGCATTACTTCACTAGAAAGTGGTTTCTCTGGTCCTGTGGTTTATGTTGATAAGAATGGTGAGCCAACAACTGATAAAAATAAAATTACTGCTTTATCTTTAGTCAGTGGTAATGGAAACCCAATTCAATTAAAGAATGTCGCTTCTGCTTTGAATTTAGGTGATAGCACTGATGCAACCGCAGCTGTTCAAAGTTTATTAGAGGAAACTGATGCTAAGGCATTGAATACCGCAGTGAATTTGAAAGACTTACAAGCTGTTGCTCAAGCTGGTTTGAACTTTATCGGTAATGATGCTGCAGCTAAAGTTGTGAATATCCCACTCTCTAATACATTAGCGATTGTTGGTGCAGGCACAATTAATGCTGAAAACTTCGCTGGTGTAGACGCTGCAGCAGGTAATATCCGTGTTATAGCTGATAGTAAAAATAACAAACTTATCGTTGAATTAGCGAAGAAACTTCAAGCGTTGGAAGAAGCTCAATTCGGTACAGCTAATGCGAATACGACAATTACCGCAAGTGGTGTAACTGTTCATCCAGAAAGTGGTAGTGATGTAAGTCTAACCGCAAGTGGCTTGAACAATGGCGGTAATAAGATTACCAATGTTGGCACTCCAACTAAGAGCGATGCTGGAAGTGTAGCAGCGAATAAAGAGTATGTTGACACTGAAATCACTAATGCAAAAACTGAGCTTACTAAGACAGGCTTTGAACTTAAAGCAAATGGTGTGGTGCCAGCTGATCAAGATGCAACCGTGAAACTTGGTGATGTTGTAAATGTTGTTAATGGTGCAAATAGTAGTGTTTCAGTGGTAACAACACCATCAGGTGAAACTGTTGATGGCAAGACTACTACACACACCTTACAAGTTAATGTAACTGGCTTGCCAACTGCCTTTGTTGATAAGGATGGTGATGCATTAGTGAAAGTCAATGGTAGTTATTACAAAGCCAAAGATGTTATTGGTAAAGATGGTTCTATCAATATCACTGATGATGTCCAAGCGGTTGAACCAGCAAAAGTCTCTCTAGTTGGTTCTGATGGTAATCCGACTGCAATGCAGCTTGATAATGTGAAGAGTGTTCTTACTAAAGGTGAAGGACAAACTATTACTAATGCTATCAATGATGCTGTAGCGAAGAATGGTAATGGTCAATCTGCGGTAAATGTTAACGACTTAAAAGAAGTTAACGATCGTGTTCAAGCTGGTTTCAATATCAAAACCTCTGCAGATGGTGGAATAGTTGATAATACTGGAATTGCGACTACTGGCGATAACATCAACCCAGATCAAAATACCTTAGAATTTGTGGCTGGTGCGAACGTTACCTTAAAACAAGAAGCAGGTAAGATCACTATTTCTACCAATAATGTGGATATTGTGAATAATGTTATCAAAAGCCAAGGCTTACCAGTAAGCTATGGTTATAAAGATGCGAAGGACGGCACTTATAAGAAAGCGTATAAGATTGGTGATAAGTTCTATACTGATACGGCTGGCACTAGCGAAATTCCTACTGGTTCTGAAATCGTCGCTCGGATGGATTATAACGATCCAATGACCTTAGCGAATGTGAAGAGTGCGTTAGGCTTAACAGGTAATTACAACAATACCTCAACAGAAACTAATGGTGGTACTCCGGCAAATCCACAAGCGATTACTGTTGATGATGCACAAAAAGCAGTGGCTGGTGAAAGTAAAGATGGTAAGAGTGGATTACTCGCTAAAGCAGGTACTGACCTCAATAAAGGCGTTAACCTAGGCGATCTCCAAGCCGTTGCTCAAGCTGGATTGGACTTTACAGCGAATAACCAAAAAGATGGTCAAGATGTTGTGATTCACCGTCCAGCTGGTACGAAGATCGCAATTAAAGGCGAAGGTACTGTTGATCAAAACCCAGATAACACTTATAAGACAGCAACCAATAATATTGTTGTTGAAGCGAAAGCGGATGACGCTTCTTTAACCGTGAAGCTTGCTGAAGACCTCAGAAACTTGAAGAGTGCAATCTTTGAAGCGTCTGATTCTGATACAGGTAGCTTACAAGTGGATGGCAATGGTGTTCGTTTCTTAAAAGATGGCACTGTTGATACTAGAGATGAAAATGCACCTTCTATCGCGAAGACTGGTATTGACGCAGGTAACCAAAAAGTCACTAACGTGAAAGATGGTACTATTGATGACGGTAGTGAAGATGCGGTTAATGGCGGTCAAATTGCGAAGATCTTAGGTAAAGAACCTAAGAATAATTATGGCGAAAATATTGGTGGTACTGGTAAAGATAACATCAATGATGCCTTGAAAGCAGTTCGTTCTGAAGTGAATAACAAAGGCAGTGATGGTAAAGACGATAGCAATATTGGTATTACCAAAACTGAAGGTAACAATGGTCAAGATGTTTACAGTGTGAATATGAGTAAAGACCTTGTGCTTAAGACTGTAACTTTAGATAACGGCGATGGTAACGGTAAAGCGAAACTTGGCGTGGTTCATCAAGCACAATATGTGGGTAGCGAAACTGCGTTGGATGTGAATAACGTTCGTATTACGGGCGTTGCCGATGCGAAAGATCCAACTGATGCTGTTAACTTAAAGCAAATGCGTGAAATGGGCTATCAATTAAATAGCCGTGTCACTGCGTTGGATAATAAAGTGAACAAGATGAATCGTGAGTTGCGTGCTGGTATCTCTGGTGCAATCGCTGCAGCGAACTTACCACAATCTGCTGTTGCAGGTGCGAATATGGTGTCTGTCGCTGGTGGTAGCTACGGTGGCGAAAGCGCAGTCGCGTTAGGGTTCTCTAAACTCTCTGACAGCGGTAAAGTCGCATTCAAGATCAGTGGTACTTCTGACAGCCGTGGTAAAGTGGGTGTCGGTGCTGGAGTAGGCTTCTATTGGAAATAATGAAGTTTTAACCTTAGACCTCCAATAAAATCGTAAGTAAAACCGGGCAACTGCCCGGTTTTTTGTTAACGAAGTCCTGTATTTTTTCGTTTTTTGGCTCAGTAAATGTCATGATCACTAGATGGGGTAAATCATGCGATAATCACTCCCCCTCTTTAATCTTGAAAGGGGAGTGTGTCGCTAGGATTTATTTAATATAAAGACAAACCGCCAATTGGCGGTTTGTCTAAATGTTTTTCGCAAATTCTAACAACTGACGTTCCTCGTCCCAGTTGATATGCGGTATTTTAAATTTATCAAATGTTCGTTTGATTGTATTTAAAATATTAATCTTGTCTGCTGTGTCGGGGGTATCTAATGTAAAAAGGATATTATCTTTTTTTAACAATCCTTCTTCTTCAGCACGGTTCACTTTAGCTACCCAGCTATCACAATGTTCAATCATACTTGGTTTTTCAATTTGATCGAACGCAAGTGGTTTAACCGCTTTTAAGATTTCCAGATCATCATCGTTTTTTAATGCAAGTGGTAAAGTAAATTTAGCCAGCTCACCTCTAACTTTATGTTGTTTATAGCTTAGTAAAATTCGATCAGCATCTTGTTGAAATAGCCTTTTATAGTGTTTGATGATACTTTGTTCTTGGCTTTCTGCTTTAACGCCCGCATTTTGAATAAATTGATGGTATAGATTATTAAAATATGCTTGTGGATCATCAACTAAACCGACAGCAGCGTTGCTATATTGTATGATGCCCTCTTTTACATCAACGTAGTTATGGAAGAAGGTAGCCATTTCTTGAGGTGATACATCAAACAACTGATTAACAATATATTGTAATTCATTGTCAATCGTATCATGTACGTTTTCAAAAATTTTGCTATGGTAGAAAAAATCATTTACTCGTTTATTGTTTTTGCTAACTAGACGATAGGTTAATTTTCTGCTTTCAGGTTCACACATCAATAAGCCAACATTGACAAATTCGCCTGTTTCAAAGTACGGTCTATAGCGTACAAAGCTGTATAAAATAGGGTGTTTCATTCTATGTTGTCCCAATAATGTGGTTCAGTGATTCGAGAAAGAATAGCTTTAATCCTGTTAATTTCGTCATTCATTTTTTGATATTCTTCATCATCAAGAATAAACCAATTCTCAGGAATTAGCTGGTAAATATCATCAAATTCTTTCAATATGTCAATTGCTTTATTGTTAAAAGTATCTTTATCCACCCAATCTAAACGCCAGCTTCTGTTTTTGGTTGAAAAAATATGTTCATCAAATTGTGCGTTTTCATCAAATGCTAAATTGTGATCTATCACAAGGATTTTTTGTTGTTGTTCATCAAACAATAAATTAATATTGCCCGTTCCTACAGTAGAAGCTGTTCTATCTGAATTTAAAATCCAGCGATCAAACATATACAGCAACTTTTGAGTTGGTTCATCAAGGTAGTTTATATTCATTGCCTGCGCAGTTTTTGCAATTTTGGCATTTTTCATAAATACAGATGCGAATGCAGTACCTGTTGGTAAATCTCTTTTCCATTCAGCTGATACGTAGCTATTTGATTCGGGGGTTACATCAACAAAACAAACTTCAGGGCTGGGTAAGGCTATTCTGTGAGCTAGGAGAGAACCGAATACTTCAGCTAATAGTTGTGGTAAAGGCATCATAGCAAGCGTCTTTACAATAACCCATTTTCCAGTTTCTGTTTGACAAATAAAAGGGCGGGTTATTCCCATTTTTGTTCTTTCTCGTATGAATATGATTTTATCCATCTATTTTTTACCCAATAAAATTCATCTTCTGGCTTTGGTGTATTCGCTTTTGCATTGAATAAATGGCTGGCTTTTACCATTAATTGCCCACTCTCGATAAGAAAGATTACCTCACAAAACAAGGAACTTATCGCTAATACATTAGTGTTGTTTTTAGTACATTTTGATGTCAGTACTGCAAAGAAACGTATCAAAGCGAAGCGTGAGGACAATAATATCTGAATAATTTGGAAGAGGGGGCTATCTTTGCCTTAATGATATGTCATAGATCATTTTAAGTTGTATTACAGTGATACAAAAATAACACTTAAATCTATAACTCATTGATTTTATTATTATAGTTATATCACTGTTATATAAAATCTGGTGGAGCTGGGGGGAGTTGAACCCCCGTCCGAAATTCCTCTACCTTCAGTACTACATGTTTAGTCTAGTCTTTAGTTTCACTTACTCACTGCGGACAGACACGCGATAAATAAGCTAGTTTGATTTAATTTAGTGCTTCGATCCTCAAACGGCGGCGTCCACACGATCTCGTTTTGGATGACTTATCTGAACCCTCGTCTTACGAGCGGAAGCTGAGGAGATAAGGCTTTAAGGCAGGTTATTAAGCTGCTAAAGCGTAGTTTTCGTCGTTTGCGACTATTGTTTTGCGGTTTATTTACGAGGCCTACCGCACCTCGACATGCACCTTGGGCTTCGCTAATCCCGTCGAATCCTAGATCAGCCCCAAAAAAACGTTGCTATTCTAACAAAAAATAATAGCAATAGAAAGTTAGCGTTGTATTCAAGAGGAGCAGTTAAGCAAATTTAATGTTGTTATATTAGAAATATGGATATTTTTCAGGAATGTAGAAAAATATTCATAGAGGCTAAGCCTGATTTTTTAATAAGAGTTCTTCTACTTCTTGAAATAGGGTAGAAAGTGCTTGTGCTTCATTTAATAGTAATAACAACATCTCTTTTTTAAATTCAGGTATAGGTAGATCTTGTGCAAGTCTAAGATCATCTTCTTTTTGTCTTAATATTTGGTTAAAGTTATCTTGATGTTTAATGATATCCATAAAATATTTATGGATTTTTTTATGTTTTTTTAAGGTATTGTATTTCACGCAGACTTTTACAAATGGCAGGATATAGTTGGTTTCAATTAGATCTTGATAACTTTTAATTGAGAGATAAATTTCTTTATGATCATCCACTTGTAATGTATTAATTTTTACTTTTCGCATTTCTGCCAGAATATTAATTCTCGCTAAACGAGTGTAGTAATAAATTTCTCCTTTTATTTCATTAGCTGATTTTTCGTTATCTTCTTTATGTTTAATCGTTTGCTGAATCAAAAATAATGCACCACCACCAAGTAGAGGGCCAATAACATCAAGGACATTATCAAAGATTTCAAAAGTTGGACTAGATAAAAATTCGAGCATTTGGCACCTCTGATTGGTAGATTGTTTATTTATAGATTAAGTAAGCGTTCTAATGATGGCGCAAAATAATAGCTGCCAGTTACAGGTTTTGTGAAACCTAATAAGCGGTCAGTTTTACCATCTATTTCACCAAACATACTGAGTAATTGTTGTTCAATATTATGTAATGTGCCACAGTAAGAAATAAAGTAAAGACCATGCTTACCACTCGCAGTTCCGTAAGGTAAACTTTGACGTAGAATTTTTAAACCTTTGCCATTTTCTTTTAAATCGACACGCCCAACATGAGAGGTTGGTGGAACGTCATCTAGTTCAACACTATCAGGTTTGGTACGACCGATCACCTGTTCTTGTTTGTTTTGATCGAGTTTTTCCCATTTATCTAACTGGTGTTCCCAACGTTGAGTAAAAACGTAACTACCATCTTGATCAATACCACTTTGTACTAAACCAATTTGGCGACGTAATGTTTCACCAGCAGGGTTTTCTGTCCCATCAATAAAGCCAGTAAGATCACGATCTTCTACCCAACGGAAACCGTGATTTTCTTCGACAATCGTAATCGCAGATCCAAATGCCTTGAGTACTAGTTGTGCTAAAGAAAAATTCACATCGTGACGCAGTGAAAGAATATGAATTAATAAATCGTTTTGTGTGGCAGGTGCGGCTAAATTGCCTTTACCTAATTGAGTAAATGGTTTTAATTCTTGTGCATCATTGGTTGATGATATATTTCGCCAAGCATTTGCGCCAAAAGCAATGACACTATGTAGATGTGCATCTGGATGTTTTTGTTGTAAGGATGCTGTTAATGCAACAACTTTTTTGCAAGCCTCTGCAATAGTCGAGTAATCTTCAATTTTGGCTTCGATATAAATAGCCGCTTTACAATTTTCAAATAGAATTCCTGTTTGTGCAGTCATAATTCACTCCATTTCTATATCAAAAAACAATGATTTATTATAACGCAAACGGAAAACATAAGATGTTAGTTTTTGTCAATGTAATCGTTTGCGTTTTTTCTATTAAAATAGATTTTCATTGCTTAAAAAACTCTGTATAATGCCGCCGCAATATTTTTCATCTATTTTTCATTTCATTCACAATTTAACAGAGAGATATTGCAATGCTTAGAGTAATTAAAGAAGCCCTCACTTTTGATGATGTTCTTCTCGTACCTGCACACTCCACCGTACTTCCAAATACGGCAAATCTTTCAACTCAACTTACACAAAAAATCCGTTTAAATATTCCAATTTTATCTGCAGCAATGGATACTGTTACTGAGGCGAAAATGGCAATCGCTTTAGCACAAGAAGGTGGAATTGGTTTTATTCATAAGAATATGAGTATTGAACGCCAAGCGGAGCGTGTGCGCAAAGTGAAAAAATTCGAGAGTGGGATTGTTAATGATCCTATTACTGTTCGTCCAACAACAACCTTGGCAGAAGTTGCTGAATTAACGAAGAAAAATAAATTTGCTGGTTATCCAGTGACTTCAGAAAATGGTGACTTATTAGGTATTGTGACAGGGCGTGATACTCGCTTTGTTTCTGATTTATCGTTACCTGTTACAGCAGTGATGACACCAAAAGAGCGATTAGTCACAGTGACAGATGGTGAATCTGCAAATCGTGAACATATTTTTACTTTAATGCACCGCCATCGTGTAGAAAAAGTGTTAGTAGTTGATAGCGAATTTAAATTAAAAGGAATGATTACCTTAAAGGATTACCAAAAATCAGAGCAAAAACCAAATGCGTGTAAAGATGAGTTTGGACGTTTGCGTGTTGGTGCAGCAGTAGGAGCTGGTCCAGGTAATGAAGAACGTATCGATGCGTTAGTTAAAGCGGGAGTAGATGTTCTGTTAATTGACTCTTCACATGGTCATTCAGAAGGCGTGTTACAGCGTGTTCGTGAAACCCGTGCGAAATATCCAGATTTACAAATTGTTGCGGGTAATGTGGCGACTGCTGAAGGTGCAATAGCTTTAGCTGATGCAGGTGCAAGTGCGGTGAAAATTGGTATTGGACCAGGTTCAATTTGTACTACACGCATTGTGACAGGGGTAGGTGTACCGCAAATCACTGCGATTGCTGATGCTGCAGAGGCTTTAAAGGATCGTGGTATTCCAGTGATTGCAGATGGCGGTATTCGTTACTCTGGTGATATAGCGAAAGCGATTGCAGCAGGTGCATCTTGTGTCATGGTTGGTTCAATGTTGGCAGGGACAGAAGAAGCACCAGGTGAAATTGAACTTTATCAAGGTCGTGCCTTTAAATCTTATCGTGGTATGGGATCATTAGGGGCAATGGCAAAAGGTTCATCAGACCGTTATTTCCAATCTGATAATGCGGCAGATAAGTTAGTACCAGAAGGTATTGAAGGACGTATTGCTTATAAGGGCTATCTTAAAGAAATTATTCACCAACAAATGGGTGGCTTGCGTTCTTGTATGGGATTAACTGGATGTGCGACTATTGAAGAACTTCGTACTAAAGCTCAATTTGTGCGGATTAGTGGTGCGGGGATTAAAGAAAGCCACGTTCACGATGTGACTATCACTAAAGAAGCGCCTAACTATCGTATGGGCTAATGAACAATACAGCTAAACTTAATAACGAGTTTGGCTGTATTTTTTTGTTTATTATATTGCATAAGTTTCTATCAAATACGGGCAAATAAGATGTTACAAGCAATTATCTTTGATATGGATGGTGTGATTGTTGATACTGAATATGTTGAGTTTAATGCACAACGGGAATTTATTGAGCGCTTGAAACAACACAATCAGCCAATTACGTTAGAACAGCAATCAGAGGTGGTCGGAAAATCATTAAAAGATATTCCAGCTGTGATTAAGAAATTATCTGGTTCCTCCCTATCATTAGATGAAATTAGAGAACAGTATTATCTTTTTTGGGATGATCTGTTTCAGCATCTAGATTATCGTGCAATTTTTCGTCAAGACATTAGCAAAATCATTGAATTTGCTAAACAGCAGCAGATAAAACTAGCAGTTGCCTCTTCCTCTTCACAACTGCATATTGAGCGAATTTTAATGACTTGTGGCATTAAAGAAGCGTTCGATTGCATTGTAAGTGGTGAGATGTTTGTTCGTAGCAAACCCGATCCAGAGATTTATCGTTATACCTTAGATAAACTAGGTGTGACAGCTAAAAATGCTGTCGCAATAGAGGATTCGTTCTATGGTATGCAAGCGGCGAAAGCAGCAGGATTAACCGTGATTGGCTATGAAGAAAAGCGTATGTTAATTGATCAATCATTAGCAGATTATATGGGCAAAGATATGCAAGAAATTTTAGGCACTATTTGTCAATTACATCAGTAAAAGTAACCAATTTTAGCAGTGCATCAGTCATTATTTTAATCAACTAGAGAAACAACATGAATAATATTCACCAACATAAAATTTTAATTTTGGACTTTGGGTCGCAATATACGCAACTTATCGCACGTCGTGTACGTGAAATTGGCGTTTATTGTGAGTTGTGGGCATGGGATGTTGCCGAAGAAGATATTCGTCAATTTGCACCAAACGGGATCATTCTTTCAGGTGGTCCAGAAAGTACTACTGAAACTGGAAGCCCTCGTGCACCAGAATATGTGTTTAATGCAGGTGTACCTGTATTGGGTATCTGTTATGGTATGCAAACGATGGCAATGCAGTTAGGTGGCTTAGTTGAAGGATCAAGTGAACGTGAATTTGGTTATGCTGCAGTTGAAGTGTTAGCCAAAGATAATTTGTTTAAAGCGTTAGCCGATGCCCATTCAGCACAAGGTAATGCCTTATTAGATGTTTGGATGAGTCATGGTGATAAAGTAACTAAAATTCCACCTCAATTCCATATTTCTGCAGCAACAGAGTCTTGTCCGATAGCGGCAATGGCGGATGAATCTCGTCATTTTTATGGCGTGCAGTTCCATCCAGAAGTGACTCATTCAAAACAAGGGTTAGCATTATTAGAAAATTTTGTGGTGGGAATTTGTCAATGTGAAAAACGTTGGACAGCAGATAATATTATTGAAGATGCAGTTGCTCGCATCAAAGCTCAAGTAGGTAATGATGAAGTGATTCTTGCGTTATCTGGTGGGGTAGATTCTTCTGTTACCGCACTATTATTACAACGTGCGATAGGGCATAACCTTCATTGTGTGTTTGTAGATAATGGTTTATTACGCCTAAATGAAGGCGATCAAGTTATGGAAATGTTCGGTAATAAATTTGGCTTGAACATTACCCGTGTAAATGCCGAAGATCGTTTCTTAGGAGAATTAGCGGGTGTTAGTGATCCTGAAGCCAAACGTAAAGTGATTGGCAAAGTGTTTATTGATGTGTTTGATGAAGAATCACATAAACACACCAATGTGAAATGGTTGGCACAAGGCACGATTTATCCTGATGTGATCGAATCTGCAGCGAGTAAAACAGGCAAAGCGCATGTGATCAAATCGCACCATAATGTTGGTGGCTTACCTGATTATATGAAACTTGGTTTAGTTGAACCGCTAAAAGAGTTGTTTAAAGATGAAGTGCGTAAAATCGGTCTAGCGTTAGGTTTGCCTTACGATATGCTTTATCGCCATCCATTCCCAGGTCCAGGTCTTGGTGTGCGAGTATTGGGCGAAGTGAAGAAAGAATATTGCGATCTGTTACGTCGTGCCGATGCGATCTTTATTGAAGAATTACATAATTCAGGTTGGTATCACAAAGTGAGCCAAGCCTTTACTGTTTTCCTACCTGTTAAATCGGTTGGCGTAATGGGCGATGGACGCAAATATGATTGGGTGGTGTCATTGCGTGCAGTAGAAACAATCGATTTTATGACTGCCCATTGGGCACATCTGCCTTATGAACTATTAGGTAAAGTGTCTAATCGTATTATCAATGAAATTGATGGTATTTCCCGTGTGGTTTATGACGTGAGTGGTAAACCGCCAGCAACGATAGAGTGGGAATAATCATATCTCATAAAAATAAAGTGACCATACTAGGAACAAGACTATTAATACATAGTTAATCCTAGTGTGGTCTTTATTAAGAATCTCATTGTTGCAATAGAATCTAAGAACGACGATAGCTAATCGTTAGTTAATAATTTTCGTTAATTCATATAACTGCAAAACCGCTTATAACTTATACAACTATTAAAATTAAACCTGAAATCATATCAACTGGCTTTACTATAATAGGTGCAGGATAAGCAACTTTTCTATATAATCTCGCACATTATTGTCTTTTATTCATATAAGGAAAATCTCACTATGATGGAGAAACTGCGCGGATACACAAATAGTGTTGTCTGGAAAGTATTAATGGGAGTAATTGCCGTTTCATTTGTATTAAGTGGCGTTGCTGGCTATTTAATTTCACGTCAAAATACCTCCGCAGCGACCGTAAATGGAGTTGAAATTTCTCAACGTCAATTCCAACAACAATATCAATCACAATATCAACAATTAGCGATGCAAATGGGCGATAAGTTTGCAGCAGTTGCTGATTCTGCAGAGTTTACTAATGGCTTACGCAAATCAGTATTAGAACGTTTAATTAATGAAGAGTTATTACGTCAATATATTGATGAATTAAGTCTTGGCGTTGGTGATGAAGCCGTTAAGCAAGCGATTGTGATGAATCCGAACTTCCAAAAAGATGGTCAATTTGATAATGCTATTTATCAACAACTCTTAACGAGTAATGGTTTGACATCAGAACAGTATGCCAATTTAGTGCGTCAAGATTTAGTCATGGGACAGTTGATGAATTCGTTATTGGGCACGGATTTCCTTACTGCTGAACAACAGCAACAATTTGTGAAGTTATTTTTCCAAAAACGTACCGTTCGTTTAGCAACATTCCCAGTTGCACCTTTAGCTGCTAAACAGACGATTTCTGATCAAGAAGTTGAATCTTATTACAACGAGCATAAAGCAGCTTTTGCCACACCTGAGTTAGTAAAAGTGCAATATCTTGATTTGAATAAAGATGATTTAGCGAAAAATCTTCAAGTAAGTGATGTTGAAATTGCACAATATTATCAAGACAATAAAGCCCAATTTATGGGACAAGCTAGCCAACATCTTGAACATATTCAAGTTACAACAGAAAAAGAAGCGAATGATATTTATCAGAAACTCCAACAAGGTGAGAATTTTGAAGCATTAGCAAAACAATATTCGATTGATAAATTAACTGCAGTAAATGGTGGTGATTTAAGTTGGGTTGTACCAGGACAATTACCAAAAGCGTTTGAAACAGCTGCAAATGAAACGGCAGTTGGTGCATATAGCAAACCGACCAAAGTAGATGATAAATATCACATCATTAAAGTATTAGAGCGTCACGAAGCTAAAGTTTTACCGTTAGAACAAGTGAAAAGTAAAATTACGGATCTCGTGCGTCAAGATTTAGCAACTCGTGAATATTTTAGTGTAGAAAAAGCCGTTGCTGATAAAGCATTTGAAGATCAAAGTGGTCTAGCTGCAGCAGCAAAAGAGGGTAATTTAACAGTAAAAGAAACTGGTTATTTTGCGCGTGATGATGTGCCAGCAGCATTAAATTTTAGTAATGTTGTAAGTGAAATTTTTAGCCCTGAATTAATTCAAGGTGGAGCGAATTCATCAATGATTAGTGTTGGTGAAAACCATAGCGTGATGTTCCGTGTAATGGATTACAAAGCAGCAGGAACAAAACCTTTGGCAGAAGCAAAAGCACAAATTGTTGAATTTTTACAACGTCAAAAAGCAGAAAAAATTGAGCTAGAGCGTGTGAAAGGCTTAGTGGCGAAATTACAAGCGGGTGATACTTCGGCAGTAGAGTTCAAGCAAGATTTAACGTCTGTTTATGCGGAAAGTAAAAATCCAACTTTGGATAAGCAAATTTTTGCGATGCCAAAACCAGTGGATAATAAACCAACTTATCACGTTGGTGCGAATGAGAATGGTGACATTGTCGTGATTGCATTAGACAAAGTGGAAGATGGACAATTATCTGCAGATCAAGAGAAGAGCTTTGTTACTCAGTTAATGCAAATTCGTCAGAACGATTTACAATCTACATTGTTAAAAGCATTAAGAGAAAAAGCAAAAGTTGAAATTAACCAAGAAATGTTAGATCAATTACAAGATCAATAATTTTTATTGATCAACTCATTATAAAGCTCCATAGAAATCACGCTATGGAGCTTTTGTTTAATTATATTTCTATGTGCAAAACCATAATATAAGAAGATGGAATTACAAGATTGTATCAATATTGATCAAAAACACATCTGGCATCCTTATGCCTCAATTACCAATCCACCTATGATTTATCCAGTAGAGCGAGCAGATGGCGTTAGGATAACCTTAAAAGATGGGCGACAATTAATCGATGGAATGTCCTCTTGGTGGGCAGTTTTACACGGTTATAATCATCCTGTGTTGAATCAAGCTGCACAAGATCAGCTGGCAAAAATGAGCCATATTATGTTTGGTGGATTTACCCACGAACCAGCGACAAAATTAGCTAAAACATTAGTTGATATTTTGCCACAAGGATTAGATAAAATTTTCTTTGCGGATAGTGGTTCAGTAGCGGTGGAAGTTGCTATGAAAATGGCGATTCAATACCAACACGCTAAAGGTGAAACGCAACGTTATCAATTTGCCACAATCCGTTCTGGCTATCATGGTGATACATGGCACGCTATGTCAGTGTGTGATCCGATTACTGGAATGCATTCTCTGTTTAGTAAGAGCTTACCAATCCAATATTTTTTACCACAACCATCAGTAAAATTTGGGGAAGTGTGGAATGACGAGGCAATTAAGCCATTACAAGATCTACTTGAGAAACAGTATCAACATATTGCAGGTTTAATTTTAGAACCTATTGTTCAAGGTGCAGGCGGAATGTATTTCTATTCCCCAGTTTACCTACAAAAAGCCAAAAAACTTTGTGAGCAGTACGGTGTGTTACTGATTTTTGATGAAATTGCGACGGGCTTTGGGCGTACTGGCAAATTATTTGCCTATCAACACGCAGATGTGATACCCGATATTATGTGTTTAGGAAAAGCCTTAACAGGTGGCTATTTAACCTTGTCTGCAACCATTACTAGCCAATCTGTTGCTGAGATGATCTGTTCTGGTGAAGCACACTGTTTTATGCATGGTCCAACCTTTATGGGTAATCCATTAGCGTGTGCCATCGCTAATGCCTCGATTGAATTATTATTGCGAACAGATTGGCAGCACAAAGTAAAACATATTGAGCAGCAATTATGTCAAGGTTTAGCGATTGCTCAAACATGGGATTGTGTACAAGAAGTCCGAGTTTTAGGAGCGATTGGCGTTATTGAGATGAAAGAGCCCGTCAATATGGCAACTTTGCAGCCGCGTTTTGTTGAACAAGGGGTATGGTTGCGTCCATTTGGAAAATTGGTCTATGTGATGCCACCATTTATTATTAGTGATGATGAACTGACAGCGTTAATGCACGGAATGCTACAAGCGATTAAAGATGAGTATCAGGAAAAGTGAAGAAAGATGACGGTATATTTTGCACAGAAGTTAAATGAATTAGCTGCGATTGGGCAGCAGCGTGCTTTCCCAGAGATTGAACATACTGGAAAATGGATTGAACAAGCAGGCAATAAGTTACTTAATTTGTCTTCCAATGATTATTTAGGATTAGCAACAGAAACTGATTTAATGCAGCAATTTCTCTCTGAAGTACAAGATTTACCTCTTACCAGTTCATCTTCACGCTTATTAACGGGGAATTTCCCGATTTATAACCAGCTAGAACAAACAATCGCACAAGATTACCAACGAGAAGCCTGCCTATTATTTAATAGTGGTTATCACGCTAATATTGGGATCTTGCCTGCGATTTGTCATCGTCATACGTTGATTGTAGCGGATAAACTGGTGCACGCGAGTTTAATTGATGGTATCCGTTTAGCGGAATGTAAATGGGTTCGTTATCGCCATAATGATTATCAGCATCTGGCACAAATTCTAGAGAAACAAGCTGCAGCATTTGAACAAGTGATCATTGTAACGGAAAGTGTGTTTAGTATGGACGGTGATTGTGCAGACCTAGCGCAACTTATTCATTTTAAACAACAATATCCGAATATTTTATTATATGTTGATGAAGCCCACGCTGTTGGGGTCTTTGGTGAGAAAGGATTAGGGCTTGCCGAACAACAAGGTTGTATTGCTGAGATTGATTTTTTAGTGGGAACATTTGGTAAGGCATTAGCGTCAATGGGTGCTTTTGTTGTGTGTGATCAATTAATTAAAAACTATTTAATTAATACTATGCGACCACTCATTTTTTCCACCGCCTTACCACCGTTTAATGTGGCATGGAGTCATTTCATTTGGCAAAAAGTAACGACATTAACGCAACACCGTCAACATTTAGCACAAATTAGTCAACAATTACGAGCGTTTATTCAAGATGAATTACAACAGCCAATGCCAAGTAGCACCAATGTCGTGCCTTATATTATTGGTGATAACCAAGCTACCGTTACTGTTGCACAACAGCTACAACAACAAGGTTTTTATGCGTTACCGATTCGCCCACCGACAGTGCCAAAAGGTACTGCTCGCATACGTTTTTCCTTAACGGCAGCAATTAATACAGAAGAAATAGCACAATTAATGGATGTGCTCAGTAATATTGAACAACAGCGATGCAAGGAAGCTAACTAATGAAAACTTATTATCTTCATCAACAACGAGAAAAATTGATTGTCTATTTTGCGGGTTGGGGAACGCCACCAAGTGCAGTAACTCACCTCGATCTAGCAGATCAATATGACTTATTAGTTTGTTATGACTATCAGGATTTACAACTGGATTTTGATTTTTCTGCCTATACAGAAATTTATCTTGTAGCGTGGTCGATGGGGGTTTGGGTTGCCGAACAAGTGATGCAAACTATTCCAGTAACAAAAGCAATAGCAATTAATGGTACACATTATCCTAGTGATGACCGCTTTGGTATTCCAACACAAATATTTCAAGGAACATTACAAGGTTTAAATTCTGCTAATCGAGATAAATTTGAACGACGAATGTGTCAGAATCGAGAGCTGTTAAATCATTATCAAACTTTGCCAGACTATCGTGAACTCAATGATATTTATCAAGAATTAGCCTTTTTAAGCGAGCAGATCAGCGTTCGATCTGAAGCAACGTTAAAGTGGGATATTGCGTGGATTGGTACTCAAGATCGCATTTTCCCAACCAGTCATCAGCAAGCATACTGGCAAGATCGATGCCAAATTAGAACGATTGAAGCTGGGCATTATATTTTCCCATTATTTCAACAGTGGGAAACGCTATGGCGTTAATAGAGAAAAGCAAAATTAAAACGTGCTTCCAATCGGCACAGCAAAGCTATGTTACGCAAGCCTTAGCACAACAACAGATTAATCAACGCTTAATCCAATTATTAGCAAAGTCGGGTAAATCTGATTTTCCAACCGTTTTGGAAATCGGGTGTGGTACGGGGGATTTTACACAGCGTTTAGCCAATTATGCCAATGTGGAACAATGGTTATTAAATGATCTCTATCAAAGTGAAGCGATTACTCAACTGATTACCGAGAAACAGCTACCAGCACAGTTTTTATTAGGAGATATTGAACAGATTGCGGTGCAACAACAATGTGATTTACTCTGTTCTGCTTCGACAGTTCAGTGGTTGACTCAGCAACAACAATTTATTGCAAATTGCCATCAGCAATTAAATGAACAAGGCATATTACTCTTTAATAGTTTTGCACCTACTAATTTGTATGAAATTCGTACTCTGACAGGTATAGGATTAACCTATCCGACCTTAGAACAATGGCAGCGATGGTTGGAAGATTATTTTATTGTACAAGAGCTATTTACAGAAACGATCCAATTAACTTTTGCTTCGCCATTAGAAGTGTTACAGCACCTGCGAGCAACAGGTGTTACTGCCACACAACAACAAGTTTGGACGAAAAGCAAACTAAACAATTTTATTGCACAATATCAAGAACAATTTACCTTACAAACTGGGCAGGTAAGTTTAACTTACTGCCCAGTTTATGTAATAGCCGAGAAGAAATAATAATCCCTCATTTAAGAGGGATTATTTTTACAGAACAATTAACCTAAAATTTCAGCAAGTTTTGCACTTACTTGTTCAACTGGTAATGTACCATCTAAGCGGAAATATTGAGTTTTACCATTAGCCGCTTCTTTACCGTAGTATTCAACTAAAGGCTTAGTTGTTGAATGATAGACTTTTAAGCGATCTAAAACAGTTTCAGGTTTGTCATCAGCACGGATAATTAAATCTTCACCAGTCACATCATCTTTGCCTTCAACTTTTGGTGGATTGTAAACGATATGATAGCTACGTCCTGATGCTGGGTGTACACGACGACCACTCATACGTTCGACAATGACTTCATCTGGTACATCAAATTCTAAAACAAAGTCAATCGCAATACCTGCTGCTTTTAATGCATCTGCTTGTGGAATAGTACGAGGGAAACCGTCTAATAGAAAACCTTTTGCACAATCAGGTTGAGCAACACGATCTTTTACTAACGCAATAATTAAATCATCTGGCACTAATTGTCCTGCATCCATTAAGACTTTGGCTTTTTTACCTAATTCAGTACCTGCTTTGATTGCAGCACGCAACATATCACCAGTCGAAATTTGCGGAATACCGTATTTATTCATAATGAATTGTGCTTGTGTACCTTTTCCTGCACCTGGTGCGCCTAATAAAATAATTTTCATGATATAACCTCTTGTGTCAAAAATATAAGTACCTTACCTGTATGTGGTAGTAAACTCAAGTCTAAACTTTAATTTATTGTCTGCTTGTTGAATCTTTATAAGGTGCAACCCAAAATAGACAAATCATTCCTGGAATGGCAAGGAAAAAACAGAGCCAATAGAAATGATAGTAACCTAATTGTTCAATTAGCCAACCAGCACTTGAACCTAATAATGTGCGAGGTAGTGCAGCAAGGCTGGTAAATAAAGCTAATTGGGTTGCAGTATAGAGAGGATTCGTTTCTCTTGCCATAAAAGCAACAAATGCAGCTGTACCTAAACCTATGCCGATATATTCGCCACTGACAACAATGGCGAGTGCGATTAATTCAAATGTGCCAATGTGACTGAATTTACCGAAACTCGCTAACCAAGCAAATCCCAAAATAGTAAGAATTTGTACGAAACCAAATAGCCATAACGCTCGATTAATACCAATTTTCAGCATAATGACACCGCCGACTAAACTAGCAATAATCATTGGCCATAAACCAGCATTTTTTGCAACAATAGCAATATCGGTACTGCTATATCCCATATCGACATAAAATGGTGTCATTAATGCGGTTGCCATCGTATCGCCTAATTTATATAAGCACATAAAAGCCAATACGGTAATCATTCCTTTTAATCCTTTACGTTGATAAAACTCAACAAAAGGACTGATGATGTTCTCTTTTAAACTACGGGATTGCCCATTAATTTGAGGCTCCCATGCAATCAGTAATGTCGCTAATATACCAGGTAGCATAAAAAGTGCTGTGATTAAGAAGACACTTTCCCAACTGTAATAGGCGGTGAGAAAAATGGAAAGTGATCCTGGAATTAATCCCGCTAAACGGTACGCATTAACATGAATTGAATTGCCTAAACCTAATTCCTGATCAGATAAGATCTCGCGGCGATAGGCATCTAATACAATATCCTGTGAAGCAGAAAAAAAAGCGACAATAGTCGCAAGGATGGCAATAATGGAAATATCTTGATGTGGTTGAAGCCAAGCAAAACCAGCGAGAGAAAGAATTAATAACAGCTGTAAGATAAAAATCCAACCTCTACGCCGTCCTAGAAAGGGTAAAACAAAGCGATCCAAGACGGGAGACCAGAGAAATTTCCAAGTATAAGGTAAACCAATCAGGGTAAATAATCCGATTGTTTTGAGATCAACATTTTCAGTCCTTAACCAATAGGGAAGCAGACTGACGAGAATATAGAGCGGTAAACCTGAACTAAAACCAGTAAATACGCAAATCAGCATATTTCGGCTAAAAATTTGTTGCATCAAAGAAGTATTTACTGGCATAACAAGATCCTTAGTACAGCGAATTAGTCACGATAACCATTCGGATTGTTTTTTTGCCAATTCCAAGTATCACGCATCATTTGTTCTAAACCACGTTCAGTTTTCCAACCTAACTCTTTTAAGGCAAGAGATGGATCAGAATAACAAGTTGCGATATCGCCTGGACGGCGATCCACTAAACGATATGGAATTTTAATATCATTCACTTTTTCGAAAGCGTGAACCATATCTAATACGGAATAACCAGTACCCGTACCAAGATTATAAATATGCAATCCTGCATCATTTTCATGACGATCTAAGGCTTTTAAGTGTCCGATTGCTAAATCAACCACGTGAATATAATCACGCACACCAGTACCATCATGAGTTGGATAGTCGCTGCCAAATACTGAAAGTTGTTGTAATTTACCAATCGCTACTTGGCTAATATATGGTAATAAGTTATTTGGAATACCATTCGGATCTTCACCAATTAAGCCACTTTCGTGTGCACCAACTGGGTTGAAGTAGCGTAGGATAGTCATACTGAATTGTGGAATTGCTTTGACGACATCCATAATGATACGTTCTACCATAAATTTAGATGTACCATAAGGATTAGTTGTACCACCTACTTTACAGGTTTCGGTAATTGGAATAATTTCAGGATCACCATATACCGTTGCAGAAGAACTGAAAACAAAATTAAATACATTAGCTTGACGCATTTCATCAAGTAATGTGAGCGAACCTTCAACATTATTACGATAATATTCGATCGGTTTAGCGACACTTTCGCCAACCGCTTTTAAACCTGCAAAATGAATAACTGATTCGATTTGATGAGCTGCAAAAATGCGTTTTAATAATTGGCGATCAAGTACATCACCTTGATAGAAAGTAACAGCTTTACCTGTAATCTGTTTGACACGTTCTAAAGATTTTTCTGATGAATTGCAAAGATTATCTAAAACAATCACTTCTTTATTCGCATTTAATAATTCAACCACAGTATGTGAGCCGATATATCCCGCTCCACCTGTTACCAATACAGCCATATTAGCCTCCTTTAGAATGAAAATTAGTATTTGACTGTTAAACCAAAAGTTTCGAGTTGAGCTTTAATTTTTTCTAAAGACTCTTTTGTTGGTGGTTTAACGTCTTCAAGTTCATATTTTAAGCCGAGTGTTTCCCATTTATGTTTGCCTAATTGGTGATAGGGAAGTAATTCGACTTTTTCAAGGTTTTTCATATCCTTGATAAATTCGCCGAGTAAATTAACGGAATGTTCATCATCGGTATAACCAGGTACAACAACATAACGAATCCAGGTTTTTTGATTACGTTTTTCTAAATATTTGGCGAATTCGAGCGTACGCTTGTTTGGTACGCCAATAAGATCTTGGTGAATAGTGTCATCAAGTTGTTTTAAATCAAGTAGGACTAAATCAGTGACATCTAATAAGCCATCAATGATTTCATCATAATGACGCACAAAACCATTAGTATCTAAACAGGTGTGAATACCTTGTTCTTTACAAGCACGAAACCAATCACGCACAAATTCTGCTTGTAGAATTGCTTCACCACCAGAGGCTGTTACGCCACCGCCAGAAGCATTCATAAAATGGCGATAAGTAACCACTTCTTTCATCAATTCTTCTACGGTAATATCTTTGCCAGCATGTAAATCCCAAGTATCTCGATTATGGCAATACTTACAACGCATTAAACAACCTTGCATAAAAAGAATAAAACGAATTCCTGGCCCATCAACCGTACCACAGGATTCAAAAGAGTGAATTCTTCCAACAACTGACATATAAACAGCCTTATAATCCTTATCAATAAAAGAGTTTAAAAATTTTTTTAATTTTAACTGAATTTGTTGTAAAACTCGACAGGAATTCTTTTAAGCTAAAAAATAAAATCTTTTTAAATATTAAGTTGTGGATAACATTGTGGAATTTATTGGTTTATATTGTGTGAATAAAGATTAATTTTATTTTTATGTTTGATTTATAAGGAAAAATTTTTGGTGTTAATAAACGACCTAATTGTTTAAAAAATTAGCTAATAACGAAAATGCGAGAATTAAAATTTAATAAATTGTCTGGTTATTTTTAATAAGTTGTTAAATTTTAAAAAATCAATACTGTTTATTTATTCAGGATGTGAGTTATTCAGAGAAACTGTGGATAAAATTGTGATTGAATAGGCGTAAATTAACGTATAATTTATTTGCTGTCGTTTTTTTATTCATTATATAAAATAAAAAACCTTTTAAATCATAATGTTAAAAAATATTGGTGAAAAATTAGAAAATTGAAAAAATGTTGGTTATTTTTTAATCTCTTATAAGGATTTGTATAATTTTTGATAATTATGAGGAGCAATTAGGAATGCAATCGCCAATAACAGAAGAACAGTTATTAATGCGAGCTTATCAATTAGCTGGGCGAACATTAGCAGACATTGCACAGCAATTACATATTCCAATGCCAGAAAATTTAAGGCGTGATAAAGGTTGGGTAGGAAGTTTAATTGAGATCGCACTTGGTGCAAAAGCAGGTAGTAAACCAGAACAAGATTTTGCTGAATTAGGCATTGAATTAAAGACTATCCCAATTAATCAACAGGGCGAACCATTAGAGACGACATTTGTTTGCTTAGCACCTCTGATTGATAATTATGGTGTGATGTGGGAATTCTCTCATGTGCGTTATAAATTGTCGAAAGTATTATGGATACCAATAGAGGGAGAGCGTTCGATTCCATTAGCAGAACGTAGAGTTGGGCAACCGATTTTATGGCAACCTTCGGTGGAGGAAGAAGCTCAATTAAAACAAGATTGGGAGGAGTTAATGGAACTAATTGCTTTGGGAGATGTGAAAAAAATTAATGCTCGTTTAGGTGAAGTATTACAGCTCCGCCCTAAAGGTGCAAATAGTAAAGCATTAACAAAGGGAATTGGTACAAAAGGGGAAGTGATAGAAACGTTACCATTAGGTTTTTATTTACGTAAAAACTTTACCCGTAATATTTTGTATCAATTTCAATTAGGAAAGTAATTTAGGCTATTTTCTTCTGCAAAATAGATCGTTATAGTATGGCGCTTTTAAGTCATCATTTTGATTAATTATTTTTTCTTTTTTATATAGAGGAACATTATGTTGGAATGGATTAGTAGCCCCGAGGCTTGGGTTGCATTATTTACCTTAACCGCTTTAGAAATCGTTTTAGGGATAGATAATATTATTTTTATTAGTATCTTAGTTGGGCGGTTACCAGCACAGCAACGTCAATCTGGACGAATTCTCGGCTTAGGCTTAGCAATGGGAACACGGATTTTATTATTATTATCCTTGGCGTGGATTATGCGTTTGACTGAACCGCTATTTGAAGTGGCTGGTTATGCGTTATCAGGACGTGATTTAATCCTGTTATTAGGGGGCTTATTCTTATTAGTGAAAAGTACCTTAGAAATTCACCATAGTATGGAAGAAAGTGCTTCTGAAGAAGAAAAGGCACCGAAAAAAGTGAGCTTTGTCGGGGTATTAATTCAAATTGCATTACTAGATATTGTCTTTTCCCTAGATTCAGTCATTACAGCAGTGGGAATGGCAAACCATGTTGAAGTGATGATTATTGCCATTATTTTGGCAGTTGGAGTGATGATGATTGCGGCTAAACCAATTGGTGATTTTGTGGAAGCCCATCCGACCTTAAAAATTCTTGCATTATCTTTCTTAATTTTGATCGGGGTGTCATTAATTGGGGAAAGTTTGTCATTCCATATTCCAAAAGGCTACATCTATTTTGCAATGGGCTTTTCGGTTTGTGTAGAGATGATCAATTTAAGAATGCGCAAGCATGCAAAAAAATAATATAACTGATGTCGGATATATTTATATCCGACATCTCTTCGATAGAATACCTTATTTATTCATTACAAAATGAGATAAGCAAAATTTTGTTATCTCATTAACATTTCTCAGATCAACCTTTTGACTTCCTTTAAAAATATGGGATGATAACTAATTATTAGTAGAAACAAGAGGTTATTATGATTTATCTAGATAGTCTGCCAATTGGTACACTCTTTTTTATTATTCTCGTTATTGTTGCTTTATTCTCCGCAGTAAAAACTGTTCCACAGGGTTATCATTGGACGATTGAACGTTTCGGACGTTATACTCGAACCTTAACACCGGGTTTGAACATTATTGTGCCGTTTATTGATCGTGTTGGGCGCAAAATTAATATGATGGAACAGGTGTTAGATATTCCGTCACAAGAAGTTATTTCTAAAGATAATGCGAATGTGTCAATTGATGCTGTTTGTTTTGTACAAGTGATTGATGCACGCAATGCTGCTTATGAAGTGAATCACCTCGAACAAGCGATAATTAATTTAACCTTAACGAATATTCGTACTGTGTTAGGTTCAATGGAATTAGATGAAATGCTGTCACAACGTGATTCAATTAATAGCCGACTCTTGGCAATAGTGGATGAAGCAACTAATCCGTGGGGTGTAAAAGTGACACGGATTGAGATCCGTGATGTACGTCCACCAAAAGAACTGATTGATTCAATGAATGCTCAAATGAAGGCAGAACGGAATAAGCGTGCTGAAGTTTTAGAAGCAGAAGGTATTCGCCAAGCAGCCATTTTACGTGCAGAAGGGGAAAAGCAATCTCGAATCTTACAAGCAGAGGGCGAACGTCAAGAGGCATTCTTACGAGCAGAAGCGAGAGAACGTGAGGCACAAGCAGAAGCGAAAGCAACGCAAATGGTATCTGATGCTATCGCAGCAGGAAATACACAAGCGATTAACTACTTTGTGGCACAAAAATATACTGAAGCATTACAACAAATTGGGCAATCAGGTAATAGCAAAGTGGTATTAATGCCGCTAGAAGCGAGTAATTTAATTGGTTCAGTAGCTGGAATCAGTGAATTATTAAAAGAGATGGGATCGAAAAAATGATGGTATGGCTTGCTGACTGGAGTTCAATTCATTGGTTAATCCTTGCTTTTATCTTGTTGATTTTAGAAATTATTGTTCCAGGCATTTTCTTTTTATGGTGGGGAATAGCTGGGTTAATAGTGGCAGCTATTACTTATGTATTTCCTTTATCTCTCATAGTAAGCAGTATTTTATTTGCTGTTATCGCTATTATTGCAACGCTTATTTGGTGGCGTTATCAAGCTGCGAAAACACAACGAGATAGAGTAAATAATGGTTTAAATCAACGTGATATTGCAATGTTAGGGCAACAAGGTCGTATTACAGAATTAATGAGTGAAAATGTCGGTAGAGCAGCGTTTGGTGATACTACTTGGCGGATTGAGGGTGAGCAATTACAAGTTAATGATCGTGTTGAAGTTGTTTCCGTTAAAGGGATTACACTCATCGTTCGCAGAATTTGACAAGAATGTCATTTTTGCTAGGGTCTAGGTAAAAATAAAGGCTTTTAATCTTGTAATTAAAAGCCTTTATCAATTTTAGAAAATGAATTAAACCACCACACTTTCTTTTAACGATACGGTTAAATTAAACACCAAATGTTCTGGGTGACTATCCTTACTATCTGCACAGAAATAACCTTCACGTTCAAATTGATAGACTTTTTCTGCTTCTGCCGTTAATAAACTTTGTTCTACAAAACCGTGTTTAACTACTAACGATTCAGGGTTTAATACTTGATGAATATCTTCCGCTGCACTTGGATTTGCTACAGTAAATAGGCGATCATAAAGACGGAATTCTGCAGGATGATTGTGTATTGCAGAAACCCAATGAATTACACCTTTTACTTTACGTCCGTCAGCTGGATTTTTTCCTAATGTATCAGGATCATAAGTACAATAAACCGTTGTGATATTACCTTGCTCATCTTTTTCTACACGTTCTGCCTTAATCACATAAGCATTGCGTAAACGCACTTCTTTACCTAAAACAAGGCGCTTATAGTGTTTATTGGCTTCTTCACGGAAGTCTGCTTGATCGATGTAGATTTCTTTGGTGAATGGTAATGTTCTGGTGCCCAATTCTTCACGATTTGGGTGATTTGGAGCCGTTAACATTTCTTCACCGTTGAAGTTTTCAATCACAATGCGTAATGGGTTAATTACAGCCATGGCACGAGGTGCATTAGTATTTAAATCATCACGAATACAGGCTTCTAATGCACTATATTCCACTACATTGTCTTGTTTGGTTACGCCAATGCGGCGGCAGAATTCACGAATCGATTCTGGGGTATAACCACGACGGCGTAGGCCAGAAATAGTTGGCATACGAGGGTCATTCCAGCCATCAACAATCTCTTCATTGACTAATTGTAGTAATTTGCGCTTTGAAGTAAGAGTACTTTCTAGGTTTAAACGTGAAAATTCATATTGATGTGGTAATGGACGTTCAATCGAAATATTTTCCAACACCCAATCGTATAAACGGCGGTTATCTTGGAATTCTAAGGTACAAAGTGAATGTGTAATACGTTCGATCGCATCGGAAATACAGTGGGTAAAATCGTACATTGGATAAATACACCATTTATCACCTGTTTGATGATGATGAGCAAATTTAATGCGATATAACACAGGATCACGCATAACGATAAATGGTGATGCCATATCAATTTTTGCTCGTAATGATGCTTTTCCTTCGGCAAACTCACCATTTTTCATTTTTTCAAATAAGGCTAGATTTTCCTCAACTGAACGATCACGATAAGGGCTATTTTTACCTGGTTCGGTTAATGTTCCACGATATTCACGCATTTCTTCTGGTGAAAGTTCATCAACGTAAGCTAAACCTTTTTTAATTAATTCAATCGCATACGCATAAAGCTGATCAAAATAATCAGACGCATAGCGAGGTTGCCCGTCCCAAGTAAAACCAAGCCATTCCACATCTCTTTTAATGGATTCAACATAGCTCATATCTTCTTTTACTGGATTGGTGTCATCAAAGCGTAAATTACATTTACCTTGATAATCTTGGGCAATGCCGAAATTTAAGCAAATTGATTTTGCGTGTCCGATATGTAGGTAACCGTTTGGTTCAGGTGGAAAACGTGTATGAACGGATTGATGTTTACCTTGTGCAAGATCTTCGTCAATAATTTGACGAATAAAATTAGTTGGTTTTATCTCAGTCGTTTCTGTATGACTCATAATGTCCTCAAGTTGAGTTTTTGCAAAAATAACCCACGCATTTTACACTTTTTAACAAATAACACCAAACTGAACTCAGGGGAAAAACTCATTTTCTACTAATTTTTAATTTGCATACTCTTTATGGTAAATGTCCAGAGTAGGTTATTGGTAATATTTGGGTTATTGATACACGGTTATTTTGCAATAGTCTGTTCTCACATACATTTCCCAAAATAGTATTTGTTTACGAGGTGATCTTTCTATAAAATGAATGAATGTTCATTTAGCGTAGAAAAATATCCTTGTTGGTCTGAAGGATTAAATATATGACATTAAATAAAAAAGTTTATTGGAGCTTAGCAGCTATCCTTATCGCATTAGGCGCTATTTATTATTTTACTCACGATTCTCAACCAAAAACTTCTTATTTTACTGAAACCGTTAAAAAGACTGATTTGCAACAAAGTGTAGTTGCAACTGGCACTGTACGGAGTTCTAAACGGGTTGAAGTGGGAGCAAGAGTGTCAGGTAAAGTGGAAAAAATTTATGTCAAATTAGGGCAACAAGTGAAAAAAGGAGAATTAATTGCTCAACTTGATTCAATTACTCAACAAAATGCACTAAATACAGCAATGGCACAGTTAGCCTCTTATCAAGCACAGCTCGCAGCTGCACAAACAGCTTATCGTATTGCAGAATCTAATTATGAACGAGTAGCAAAATTATATAAAAAGCAAGCAAGTTCGTTAAATGATTTAGAAACAGCACAAAATACGCGTGATACAGCTAAAGCGACAGTAGCACAAATGGAAGCGCAAGTGAAACAATCCGAAATAGAAGTGAATACGGCAACAACAAATTTAAATTACACTAAAATTACATCGCCATTAGATGGTACAGTGATTTCTATTCCTGTTTCCGAAGGGCAGACAGTAAATGCTAATCAAACCACACCAACTATAATCCAAGTGGCAGATTTAGATACTATGCTGATCAAACCAGAAATTTCAGAAGGGGATATCACTAAAATTAAAGCTGGGATGAAGGTGAAATTTTCAACACTAGCCGAGCCAGATGAAGTCTATAATGCCACGATTGATTCTGTTGACCCTGCGATGACAACATTAACGGATAATGAATATACTGAATCAGTAAGTGATACAAATGCTGTTTATTATTATGCAAATGTGTTGGTAAAAAATCCGCAACATAAATTACAAATTGGGATGACGACACAGAATACGATTATTATTGCACAAAAACAGAATGTATTAGTTGTACCGACATTATCTATTCGTAAACAAGCTGGTAAATCAGTTGTACAAGTATTAGACGGTGATAACGTTATTGAAAAAGAGATTACGACTGGTTTGCACGATGATATTAATACGGAAGTATTATCAGGTTTAACCGAAGGTGAAAAAGTCATTGTTTCGCAATCTTCTGCAAATGATGCGCCGAGTGTACGAGTTAGAACACCAAGAATGATGTAAGAGGTCTTTATGCAAAACATTATTGAAATAAAAGACCTCAATAAATATTTTGGCGAGGGCGAAAACCGCGTACATATCTTAAAAAATATCAATTTAGAGATTCAACAAGGTGATTTTATTGCCATTATTGGGACTTCAGGTTCAGGTAAATCAACCTTAATGAATATTATTGGTTGTTTAGATACACCGACAGATGGTTCTTATTTAATTACAGGGCAAGAAACAGCGAGTTTATCTGCGGATCAATTATCTGAATTGCGTCAACAACGCTTTGGCTTTATTTTTCAACGTTATAACCTGTTACCTACTTTGAATGCACAAGAGAATGTAGCATTACCAGCAGTTTATACAGGAATGAATAAAGAGCAGCGTTTACAACGAGCAGCACAACTGTTGGATAAGTTAGGTTTAACTAATAAGATGGAAAATCTGCCTAATCAGTTATCTGGTGGTCAACAACAACGGGTGAGTATTGCACGAGCCTTAATGAATGGTGGTGATATTATTTTGGCAGATGAGCCAACAGGTGCATTAGATTCAAAAAGTGGTGAAATGGTAATGGAAATCTTGCAGCAACTGCATCAAGAAGGACATACCATTATTTTAGTTACACATGATCAACATATTGCTCAATTTGCTAGTCGTATTATTGAAATTAAAGATGGTGAGATTATTCGTGATCATCGTCAAAATCATAATTTCCAACAGCGAGCGATTAGCCAAAGTAAAACGAATAAAGGATTTGGTTTTTATCGCGATCAATTCATTGAAGCGTTGCATATGTCAGTGAAAGCGATTATCTCGCATAAATTACGTTCTTTATTGACGATGTTAGGAATTATTATTGGGATCACTTCGGTAGTGTGTGTGGTGGCACTAGGGAACGGTTCGCAACAAAAGGTACTGCAAAATATTAATTCGTTAGGCACTAATACGATGGATATTTATAATGGTACTGGATTTGGTGATCGGCGTGCAGAGAGTATGCAGAATTTGACGGTTGCAGATAGTGAAGCTTTAATGAAACAGCCTTATATCGAAAGTGTAACTCCCAATAGTTCAGTGAGTGGTACCTTGACTTATCGCAATAATGCATTTACGGCTCAGGTACGGGGTGTTAGTGAACAATATTTTAATGTAAAAGGAATTTATTCTTCGGCTGGTACCTTATTTACTGCACAAGATGTTCGCCTAAATCAATCGGTAGCAATTATTGATCAAAATACGCAACAACGCATTTTTAAAGATCAGAATCCATTGGGGCAGATTATTATGATTAATAAAAAGCCGTTAAAAATTATTGGCGTTGTGAATACAGCGAATGTAATGGGAATTAATAGCGAAAATCTGAATATTTGGATTCCCTATACAACGGCAATGAATAAAATTTCTGGTGAGAAAAAGATTAGTTCTATTACGGTAAAAGTATCGGAAGGAATTAGCACGGCTGCTGCAGAAAAGAATGTCACTACTTTATTATTAAGCCGTCATGGTAAAAAAGATTTCTTTATATTAAACACTGACACTATCAAACAAACAATTGAAAGTACGACAAATACGATGAAATTATTAATTTCATCAATTGCATTAATTTCACTTATTGTTGGTGGAATTGGGGTAATGAATATTATGTTGGTTTCAGTGACAGAGCGGACGAAAGAGATTGGAGTAAGAATGGCGATTGGAGCCAAACAGCAAAATATTTTGCAACAATTTTTGATTGAAGCCGTTTTAGTTTGTTTAGTCGGTGGAATTATTGGAATTTGTCTTTCAGGGATTATTGGTGTGTTGTTTAATCAATTTATGACAGATTTCACAATGTTATTTTCTACGTTTTCGATTGTTGTCGCCGTACTTTGTTCAACATTAATTGGTATTATTTTTGGTTATGTTCCTGCACAAAATGCGGCGAAGTTAAATCCGATTACTGCCTTATCACAGGAGTAAAATTAGCTTAATATTCGGAATAATTTCAGATGTGATTACTGGTCGAAAAGGGTAGAAATTGCTATAATTTTAACAACTTTTATTATTTCTAAGGATACATTTTTAAGGATAACTATGAAGAGATTTAATAAAATTACGGCAGCATTATTGCTTTCAACTATTCTTGTTGGTTGTGCCAATATTGATGATTCATTTAATGCAAGCCAGAAAAATTTTGATCAATATATTGCAGCTACTTCTCAATTTAATGTGAATGAGGAGTGGTGGAAACTTTATAATGATCCACAACTTAATCAATTAATTGATCTTGCATTAAAGAATAATCTTGATTTAGCGAAAAGTGCAGTAGCAGTAAATATAGCACTTTATAAAGCAAATTTATTAGGTGCTGATTTAGTGCCAACTTTTAGTGGACAAACCGAATCTACTGCATCAAAAAATATCAAAGATGGTGGGAATTCAACTATCAGTCACACAGGGCAAATTGGTATTAGCTATACTTTAGATCTTTGGCGTAAATTAGCCGATTCCGCAACGGCAGCAGAATGGGAACACAAAGCAACGATTGAAGATTTAGCAGCTGCACGTTTATCATTAATTAATAGTGTGATTGATGCCTATTATAGCTTGGCATATTTAAATGATGCGATTAAAGCAACAGAAGAATCCATTAATTATTACAATCAAATTAATACTGTTGTGCAAAACAAACAACGTTTTGGTGTAATTGATGGGTTAAGTAGTGCTCAAGCGATTCAAGCAGTATTAACAGCACGCAATACTTTGCTGTCATTACAAGCAGAGCAAAAAACAGCACAACAAACCTTACATAATCTGTTAAACCTGAAACCAAACGAACCACTTAATTTGCAATTACCAAATTTATTAAATGTAAAATTGCCAGGGGTAAATTTGAATGTACCTGTTTCGGTGATTGCGAATCGACCTGATGTCCGTGCGGCACAGGATCGTTTACAAAGTACCTTTAAAGATGCAAAAGCGATGCAAAAAAGCTGGTTCCCAAGTATTAGTTTAGCAGGAACTTTACAAGCTAAAGGAACAACAGTAAGTAATGCGACTGACACACCTATGGCAGTTGGAGCAGCTACAATTTCATTACCGTTCCTTTCTTGGCAAACAGTTAAATGGAATGTGAAAATTTCTGAAGCTACTTATGAAACTTCTCGTTTAAGTTTTGAACAAAGTATTACAACGGCGTTGAATGAAATTGATGCCCTCTATTTTGCTTATCAACAGTCACAACGTAGCTATGAAAACTTATTAAATAAATATAATTATGATAAGAAGATCAGCCAATACTATCGTGATCGCTATAATGCGGGCGTGTCAGAATTGAAAGATTGGCTAACCGCTGCAAATACTGAAAAATCCTCACAAATTTCTATTTTGAATCAAAAATATACTTTGATTAAAAATGAAACCGCGGTTTATCAGGCAATGGCAGGATATTACACAAAAAAATAAAATTTAACTTCTTATATATGTAAAAAAGATACACTGTTGAGTGTATCTTTTTTTGGTAATTTTGTTCTAACATACAAAATTAATACATAAAGTATTGCGATATAATTATTCAACAACTGGCACAATTTTAGTTGCGTGAGAACCTTTATCACCATGGACAGCTTCAAATTGTACTTTTTGTCCTGCTTTTAATGAACGATATCCATCCATTTCAATCACAGAATAATGAGCGAAGATGTCACCTTCTTGACCTTCAGCAGAAATAAAACCGAACCCTTTTGCATTGTTAAACCACTTAACTACACCGATTTCCATAATAACCTCGAATAATGGATTTTTTAATTTACTTAAAATATACAACGGCAGGATCGCCCTGTACTCACTACATCTTTATCCAACTCAAAAGATAAATCAAATAGCGAATGTTTAAAATTAGCGGGAGATCACAGAAATTTAGCAAAATTGTCTAAAAACAGACATTTTATTGTTAAATTAACTCAAAAATTAAGGTTTTATCTGAGGTTATCATTCTCTATAATCATAAGAAAAAACGTTTTCGTATTAGCATTGAAGTTTCAAAATGACAGATTTCTCTTTTTTTATTTATGACTATGAAAGTTTTGGTGTAGATCCAGCTAAAGATCGCCCCGCACAATTTGCTGGTATTCGTACTGATCAGGACTTTAATATTATTGGTGAACCAATCGTTTTATATTGTAAACAAACAGAAGATTACCTTCCTCATCCAGCGGCTGTCGCTTTGACAGGTATTACGCCTCAACATTGTAATCAACATGGCATTAGTGAGCCTGAATTTGCAGCAAAAATCTTAGCTGAATTTAGCCAACCGAATACTTGTATTATGGGATATAACAATATTCGTTTTGATGATGAAATGACACGCTATACTTTTTATCGCAATTTTATCGACCCATATGAATATAGTTATAGTAAGGGAAATTCTCGTTGGGATTTATTAGATTTAGTTAGGGCAACCTATGCGTTACGTCCAGAGGGCATTAATTGGGTCTATGATGATGAGGGAATGCCAAGTTTTCGTTTAGAGTTATTAACGAAAGCAAATGGCATTGAACATAGTCATGCACATGATGCAATGTCGGATGTTTATGCCACTATTGAAATGGCAAAATTAATTAAACAGAAACAACCTAAATTATTTGACTATTTTTTTACCCATCGAGGTAAAAAAGCCTTAGAAGAGTTGGTTGATTATATCAATATGACGCCTTTGGTGCATGTTTCAGGGATGTTAGGAAATTATCGTGGCAATACTAGCTGGATGGTGCCATTAGCACCACATCCAACTAATAAAAATGCGGTCATTTTTTGTGATTTAGCGAGTGATATTAGTGATTTACTGATACTTGATGCGGAAACATTGAAACAACGTTTATACACCAAAAAATCAGATTTAGAGCAGTTAGGACAAAAGCCAGTTCCGTTGAAATTAGTGCATCTTAATAAATGTCCAATTTTAGCACCAGCAAAAACCTTACAACCACAAGATGCAGCGCGATTAGGGATTGATCGTCAATATTGCTTGGCAAATTTAGAACAGTTAAAAGCACATCCTGACATTCGTGAGAAGGTTCATCAAATCTACTTAGAAGAATATTCTAGTCAATATGAGGATGTTGAAATGGCACTTTATACGGGATTTTATCCTTATTCAGATAAGCAAAATTTAGCTATTTTACGTACGTTATCTGCAGAACAGTTAGTTAATCATGGTTTAACTTTTCAGGATAAACGAATTCCTGAATTACTTTTCCATTATCGAGCTAGACATTGTTATAAAACACTTTCACGAGCTGAACAGGTGAAATGGCAGAAATATTGTCGTATGAAATTAGAACGTGAGAGTGAATCTTTTATTGCAGAGCTTGAACAACTTTGCGCAGAGTATGCAAATGATGAGCATAAATTGAATTTGTTAAAAAATCTTTATGATTATGGTTTAAAGTTAATAATGAAATGATAAGATAAGAACGCAATTTATCCTATCGCAAACACACAAATTACTTAATCGTTAATACTAGAGGTGATTATGAGTAAAATTATTTATACCTACACGGATGAAGCGCCTGCTTTAGCTACCTTATCTTTCCTACCAATTATTGAAAAATTCGTTAAACCAGCAAATATTGAAATGGTGGTTAGTGATATTTCGCTTGCAGGAAGAATCTTGGCAAATTTTCCAGAGTATTTAAAAGAAGAACAACGTGTAGAAGATGCCTTAACTCAATTAGGGGAACTCGTTACAAAACCCGAAGCAAATGTGATCAAGTTACCTAATATTAGTGCCTCCATTCCACAGTTAAAAGCAGCTATCGCTGAATTACAAGCACATGGTTATGCTGTACCAAATTACCCAGACTCTCCAACAACAGAAGAAGAAAATACGATTCGTGCTCGTTATGACAAAATTAAAGGAAGTGCAGTAAATCCTGTATTACGTGAAGGGAATTCAGACCGTCGTGCACCAAAAGCAGTAAAAAATTACGCTCGACAATTCCCACATAGTATGGGGGCATGGTCAACAGATTCAAAAACACATGTTGCTACTATGAGTGAAGGTGATTTTTATCATAACGAACAGTCTGTCACGCTAAGTCAAGCAGGTGAAATTCGTGTGGTTTTAGAAGATAAACAAGGACAACAAACAGCTTTAAAAACTTTAAAAGGACAAGCAGGTGAAATTCTCGATGCCACAATGATGAGTAAAAAGGCTTTGGTGGCATTTTTAAGTAAAGAAATTCAAGATGCAAAAGCACAAGGTGTATTGTTTTCATTACATATGAAAGCAACAATGATGAAGGTGTCTGACCCAATTATTTTTGGTCATGCGGTAAAAGCCTTTCTAGCGCCTGTTTTTGCTAAATATGGTGATTTACTGGAAAAGGCTGGTGTAAATGTGAATAACGGCTTAGGCAATTTAATTGCGAATTTGGATAAATTACCAGAAGAAGTTCGAATTGCAGTAGATCAAGCCTTAGCAGATGGTCCTGCTTTAGCAATGGTTGATTCTGATAAAGGGATTACTAATCTACATGTGCCAAGCGATGTGATTATTGATGCCTCAATGCCAGCGATGATTCGTAGTTCAGGACAAATGTGGAATGCACAAGGTCAATTACAAGATACCAAAGCAGTGATTCCAGATAGTAGCTATGCTGGCGTGTATGCGCAAACAATCGCTTTCTGCAAACAGCATGGTGCGTTTGATCCAAAAACAATGGGAAGTGTACCGAATGTTGGTTTAATGGCACAAAAAGCAGAAGAGTATGGTTCACATGATAAAACCTTTGAAATTCCAACTGATGGCGTGGTGAAAGTCTTAGATCAAAATGATCAAGTCTTAATGCAACATACCGTAGAAGCTGGTGATATTTGGCGTATGTGTCAAACGAAAGATGCCCCAGTAATTGATTGGGTGAAATTAGCGGTAAAACGTGCTGAATTGTCTGATACGCCAGCGGTATTCTGGTTAGATAAAAATCGTGCTCACGATCGTGAAATTCTGAAAAAAGTCGAAAAAGCACTACAAACGATTGATACCAGTAAAGTTGAATTGCATATTTTATCCCCAGTAGAAGCAACGCAGCTTTCACTTGAACGTGCTAAGGCAGGTAAAGATACGATTTCCGTAACCGGTAACGTTTTACGTGATTATCTCACCGACTTATTCCCAATTTTGGAATTAGGTACGAGTGCGAAAATGTTATCAATCGTGCCATTAATGAATGGTGGTGGAATGTTTGAAACAGGGGCTGGCGGTTCTGCACCAAAACACGTTCAACAATTCTTACAAGAAAACCACCTCCGTTGGGATTCATTAGGTGAATTTTTGGCGTTGGCAGTTTCGCTTGAACATTTAGCACAACGTGAAAATAATTCACGGGCACAAATCATTGCGGATGCGTTAGATAAAGCCACAGAAAAACTATTGCTTAATGGTAAGTCGCCAGCACGTAAAGTGAAACAAATTGATAATCGTGGTAGCCATTATTATCTCGCTTGCTATTGGGCAGAAGCATTGAGTGAGCAAGATAGAGATAGTGAGTTGGCCGCACAATTTAAGCCATTAGCGGTAGCATTAAAAGAAAATGAACAAGAAATTATGGCAGAATTAGATGATGCACAAGGGCAAGTTGTTGATATGGGTGGATACTATCAGCCAAATCCAACGCTTGCTCAACAAGCAATGCGTCCAAGTGCAACTTTAAATGCGTTAATTGATAATTTTTAAGCATTAAATTGCTAGAATAAAACCCTATGCCTTGTGCATAGGGTTTTGTTTTTATAAGAAATTATGTTATGAGTTAGGCCGCAGCAAGATGAGGGCGGACGCCTAGAGTGTGGCAAATTGCATAGGTTAATTCAGAACGATTCAACGTGTAGAAATGGAAATCTTTTACTCCTTCTTTCGATAAAATTTTCACCATATCAATTGCAATACTTGCCCCGATAAGATTTCGAGTGGTTTGATCTTGTTCTAAGCCATCATACAATTTATACATCCAGCTCGGGATTTTCACATTGGTAATTTTTGCCATTTTTTGTAATTGTACAAAATTAGAAACGGGTAAAATACCAGGGACGATTTCTACATCAATACCAACTGTGACACAACGATCACGAAAACGTAGATAACTATCAATATCAAAGAAAAATTGAGTAATTGCTCGATTTGCCCCTGCTTCTACCTTTTGCTTTAGAAAGATTAAATCAGCTTGAGCGGACTTCGCTTCAGGATGCACTTCGGGATAGGCCGCAACAGAAATATCAAAATCAGCAACTTCTTTTAATAGTTTCACCAGATCACGTGCATAAAAAGGTTTTTTTGTGTAACCAGGTGGTTCATCACCACGTAATGCGACAATATTGCGAATACCGCTATCCCAATATTCTTGGGCAATTTGCTTTAATTGTTCTGGTGTAGCATCAATTCCAGTAAGGTGTGGAGCTGCTTCGATACCCGTTTGTTGTTTAATCGCTTTTACTACACTATGAGTACGCTCTCGCTCCCCCGAATTAGCACCATAAGTGACAGAAACAAATTTTGGTTTGAGTACTTTTAGACGTTGAATGGATTCCCATAAAATGTTTTCCATTTTCTCATTTTTAGGTGGAAAGAATTCAAACGATACATTAATCTCTCCATTTAAATCAGCAATATTACGATTTAGCACATCAATTTCTTTGGCGTAACTCATATTATTCTCCTATTTAGATGTTTAGCCGTCTAAACATTAAAATAGGGAGATTTTTAAATTGCGTCAATTTAATAATTTTCAGAATTAATATGAATTATATTCATAATTAATATTGACGCTTGCCTTAGCATAAAATCTCTTATTTTGTGATCCTTTTATATAAAAACGCATAGCCTTCGCTGGCTAACTGATCTAATGGAATAAAGCGTAATGCAGCACTATTAATGCAATAACGTAAACCACCATTTTCTTGAGGACCATCTTCAAATACATGTCCTAAATGCGCATCAGCGACACGTGAACGCACTTCAGTACGTACCATGCCATGACTAGTATCTTGCTGGTAGGTTACAACATCAGAGGAAATTGGTTTGCTAAAACTTGGCCATCCACATTCAGATGGGAATTTATCAGAAGACGAGAAGAGCGGTTCGCCACTAATAATATCTACATATAAACCAGCTTCAAAAAAATTCCAATATTGGTTGGTAAATGGGCGTTCTGTACCTGCTTGTTGGATTATTTGATAAGATTCAGCGTTCAAGTTTTGCTTGATTTGTTGTAAGTCTGGTTTGTGATATTGATTGGCATTGATAATCACATCGTCAGCTTTACTGAGATCAATATGACAATAACCATTTGGATTTTTAGCTAAATAATCTTGATGATATTCTTCAGCCGCATAAAAGTTTTCTAATGGTTGAACCTCTACGACCAAAGGTTGTTGCCATTTAATTTGTTCATTATTTAAGGCTTGTTGAATAATCTCTTGTTGTGCAGGTTCAATATAATAAATCCCTGTACGATATTGGACACCTTGATCAGCACCTTGTTTATTTAAACTGGTTGGATCAATTACACGAAAATAATATTCAAGAATAGTTTTTAAGGAAAGCTGTTGAGGATCATAGGTGATCTTTACTGTTTCTGCATGCCCGCTACCACGACAAACCTCTTGATAACTTGGGTTTGTGGTTGGACCATTAGCGTAACCTGATTCTGCATCTAATACGCCACCAATTTGAGCAAAATAGGCTTCTAATCCCCAAAAACAACCACCAGCAAGGTAAATTTGTGCAATTTGTGTTGTGGTATTAACTTGAGATATAGATAGATCTGACATAATTTCCTCGTTTCTTAAAGGTATAGATATTAAAGAAGAGGTTTAGTATAGAGTGAATAACGAAATTATGTCAGCTAAAAAATTAAGGTATTTCAATGATTGTGGTGGTAACATAGTTAAGCAGAGTCTAAGAAGTGTAGTTTGATTGATTTTCCCACTTTTTTTGTTCTCAAATACTATCTCAGTCAATTAATTTTTTCGTGGTTTAATTATAAGGAATATTTCTATGGAAGGCTTCCTTAACTCTATTTCGTTCTCAATTAGCGTTACCTTGCCGAATATTTTAATGCTATTTTTAGGAGTATATCTACGTCGAATTGGAATGGTTAATGATCAATTTTGTCAGCAAGGTTCAAAATTAGTATTTAATATTACGTTACCTGCTTTGCTTTTTTTAAGTATTGTGCAACATCCAACGGATTACGGTGCACAATTACAGATTATTACTGCTGGATATGTCGGTTGTTTGATTTTATTCCTATTGTCTGAAATATACGCTGCTCGTTTTGTCGCAGATAAACGGGAACGAGGTACCTTTGTACAAGGTATTTTTAGAGGTAATAGTGGTATTATCGGTTTATCATTATGTGCAAATGCTTATGGGACAGGTGGCATCGCCGCTGCTTCGGTTTACACGGCATTAATCACCATCTTATATAATATTTTGGCAGTTATCACTTTAAGTCGCTCATTATCAAGTACAGGTAAAACGAGCTTTTCACATATTTTACGCCAAATTGCTAAAAATCCTTTAATTCTCTCGATTGCGATAGCGTTAGTGATAAGTAAATTTGGTTTTACTATTCCAAAATCATTGATTAGTACAGGCGATTATTTATCACGCATGACATTACCATTAGCGTTGCTTTGTACTGGTGCGAGTTTGGATTTTAAAGGTATGGATCCTTCTTCAAAGATAGCCTTTCAATCAAGCCTAGGTAGAGTCGTGATTGCTCGGTTATGTGGATTAGAGGGCATTGGCTTAGGTGTTATTTTCTTAATGAGTGCAACACCAGTTGCGGCAGCAAGTTATCCAATGGTACGCAGTATGGGTGGTAATGCTAAGACAGCTGCTAATATAGTGGGTATTACAACGATTGGCTCAATAGTAAGTTCTGCGGTAGGTATTGTCATTTTGAAACAATTAAATTGGATGTAATGACTATTGTTTAATTTACTGCAATCTCGTATAGTAATCGCCGTTCTCAACGGGGTGCATATTAAGGTTGTTAAATTTCACGGACAGTTGATACCGAGAAATGTGATAACCAAGTAGGCTGAGATAATACCCGTCGAACCTGAACTGATTAGTCGCAGCGGAGGGATTTGAGAAGCATATCGCTATTCAAAATCCTGTTCATTGCAGTTATGTTATGAAATAGGAAATCATCTATGTTTAAAAAAATTATTCTTGCTAGTGCATTTATTGCTGCTAGCACAGCATCGTTTGCCAATCCAAGCACATTAAATATCTATACTTATGATTCTTTTTCTTCTGATTGGGGACCTGGTCCAAAATTGGAACAATTATTTGAGAAGCAGTGCCAATGTGATGTGAAATTTATTGCTTTTGATAATAGTGTAACGATGTTTAATCGTTTACGTTTAGAAGGGAAAAAAGCGAAAGCAGATGTGGTAATTGGATTAGATCAAAGTCTGATTGAAGCAGCAGAACAGTCGAAATTATTTACGCAAGCAACAGTGGATTTGACTAGTTTGAAATTACCTGTAACGTGGCAGAACAAAACATACATTCCATATGATTTCGGTAGTTATGCCTTTATTTATGATAAAACGAAGTTAACGAATCCACCAACCAGTTTAAAAGAACTTGTAGAACGCCAAGATTTACGCATCATCTATCAAGATCCGCGTACTAGCTCAGTAGGGCGTGGTTTATTACTTTGGCTAAATCAAGTTTATCCTGCAGATCAAGTAGCAACAGCTTGGCAAGCATTAGCGAAACATACTGTTACTGTGGGTAAAGGTTGGAGTGATACTTACGGTGCATTTTTGAAAGGAGAGAGTGATCTCGTATTAAGTTATCGCACCTCTCCACTATATCATTTATTAAATGAAAAAAATGATCACTATGCAGCGACAGTCTTTAGCGAAGGTAATGTGTTACAAATTGAAGTAGCAGCGAAGCTAAAAAGCAGTAAACAAGGTAAGTTAGCCGATCAATTCTTACAATTCTTGCTTAGCTCTGAAGCACAAAAAGTAATTAGTGAAAGTAATGTGATGTTTGCGGTAACAGATGCCAAGATTGAACCACATTATGATCAACTGCGTCAGCAAGTGTTGAGCGAGAAGACGATAGACACTACAAATATCACACATCAACAAACAAAAAATTGGTTATCTGTATGGCAGAATGCTTTGGCTAAATAATGAAGTTTCTGCGTCAAATTAGCCGTTCATCTTACCTGTTTTCGGGGATTACTGTATTAATTGTGCTTGCCGTCATTTATGGCGGCAGCCTTTGGCAATTACTGCAATATAGTCAATTTTCACAATGGAAAGCATTGTTGGAAAATCGTTATTTATGGCAAGTGATTGGATTCAGTTTTTATCAAGCTGGGTTATCTGCGATTCTAGCTCTCTTTTTTGGGTTACTGGTTGCACGTGCTTTATTTTATTTAGAATTTCGTGGCAAAAGTTTACTATTAAAACTGTTTTCCTTAACTTATGTGTTACCCGCATTAGTAGCGATTTTTGGCATCATCGGCATTTATGGTTTTAATGGTTGGATTAACCAAGTGTTACGTCATTTCCAGCTACAATTACCTGATATTTATGGTTTATCTGGTATTTTATTGGCACACTTGTTTTTCAATATTCCATTGAGTGCCAAAGTATTACACCAACGTTTAAGCCAACTTCCTGTATCACAATTTAAATTAGCTGCACAATTAAATGTGCAGAATTGGCATTTTTTTCGCTGGGTAGAACTGCCTTTTATTCGATCAGTTTGCTTTAGCTTATTTGGCTTAATTTTCCTGCTTTGTTTTACCAGTTTTACAATCGTTTTGACGCTAGGTGGTGGTCCAAAATATACCACATTGGAAGTCGCTATTTATCAAGCGATTACCTTTGATTTTGATATTGAAACGGCAGCATTATTAGCGATTTTACAATTTATATTTTGTTTTATCTTATTTACGATAAACAGCCGTTTTGCTCGTTATCAACAAGCCAACTGTGAATATCAAGAACAATGGCGTTTGCCACTTAATAAGAAACAACGTTATTGGCATTATTTCGTGTTATTGCTTGCGATACTATTTATTGCTATGCCATTACTCGAAACACTCATTGCAGGTCTCACTGCACGCCAGTTTTGGCAGCAGTTGTTGCAACCTGAATTGTGGCAGGCAGTAATATTTTCTTTACTATTAGCACCTACCGCAGCCGTGTTATCGCTAGGATTAAGCATTGCTTTATTACTGACAACACGGCAACTTTATTGGCGAGAACGACATAAAGTTAGCCAGTTATTGCTTAATATCGGTACCATTATTTTAGCGATACCTACATTAGTATTGGCAACAGGACTATTCTTGTTATTAGGCGAAATTACCGCTGACACGATCTTACTATTTTTATTAGTTGCCTTGTGTAATGCATTAGTCGCAATGCCATTTGTATTACAACTTCTTACCCCCGCGTTTTATAACAATATGTTGAATTATCAACGGCTTTGCCTTTCGCTTAATTTACGAGGCTGGCAACGTTGGCAAATTGTTGAAAAAACAACACTAATCCGCCCATTGCGAGTGGCATTTGCGTTAGCGGCAGCGATTTCATTAGGCGATTTTACTGCGATTGCGTTGTTTGGTAATGATAGTTTTATCTCATTGCCTTTGCTGTTATATCGTCAGTTAGGACATTATCAAAGTGATGGTGCGGCTGTAACGGCAATGATTTTGTTGCTGTTCTACTTTGTGATTTTCTTATTTACGGAACAAAATGATGAACATAATTAATCTACAACAGGTGAAATATGATTATCCACCAATGGAGATGTATTTTGATTTGCAATTAGTTGCAGGAGAACGAGTGGCGATTGTAGGGGCGAGTGGAGCAGGAAAATCAACTTTATTGAATTTAATTGCAGGCTTTGCAATCCCACAACAAGGGGAAATTTGGTTAAATGGAGAAAATCATACTAAAACTGAGCCACATCAACGTCCTGTATCAATGTTGTTTCAAGATAATAATTTATTTAATCATCTGACTGTTGCACAAAACCTTGCGTTAGGCATTAAGCCCAGTTTATCGTTATCCAAAAATGAACAGCAACAGGTAGAGTTAGTTGCAGAGCAAGTTGGTTTACAAGATTTTTTAAATCGCTTACCAGATACCTTGTCAGGCGGGCAAAAACAGCGTGTTGCACTGGCAAGAACACTATTGCGGCATCGTCCGATTTTATTATTAGATGAACCTTTTTCGGCACTTGATCCTGAATTACGCCAAGAAATGGTTGAATTAGTAGCAAAAATTTGTGAGGAAAAGCAACTTTGTTTATTGTTGGTTACGCATCAATTAAGTGAAGTAATTGGCATTATGAATCGAGTGATTAGGGTTGAGAATGGTATGATCTCTGAAAATTATTTGGTAGAAAGACCAAACAGTCGCTAGAATGGAGAACTTTGTTGCCTTATCACATAAGTGGGTTATTTAATTGATTCAAAAATGATTTAAGGTGTTGGCTACAATGTCCCAACCTGTATAAACCCTAAAAATTAATAATGACAATAACAAAGGATAGAAATTATGACTACAACAACAATCCAAATTCCATCTGTTACCCCACATCCAAGCGTAGAGTATTGGTCTGTTTGTAAAGTGGAAGCACTTTTTGAAACGCCTTTTCTTGATTTAGTTTATCGTGCGGCACAAGTTCATCGTGAGCATTTTAATCCACAAGCGATTCAACTTTCGACATTAATGTCAATTAAAACGGGCGGTTGTCCAGAGGATTGTGGGTATTGTCCGCAATCGGCACGTTATCAAACAGGCGTACAAAATGAACAATTATTAGATATTGAGGATATTGTTGCCAAAGCAAAAATTGCCAAAGAACGTGGTGCAGGGCGTTTCTGTATGGGAGCTGCATGGCGTGGACCAAAACCAAAAGATATTGAAAAAGTATCGGCAATTATTAAAGCAGTAAAAGATCTTGGTTTGGAAACTTGTGGTACGTTTGGTTTATTACAAGATGGTATGGCAGAACAGCTAAAAGAGGCAGGCTTAGATTATTACAATCATAATATTGATACTGCACCAGAACATTATGAGGATGTGATTAGTACACGTCGTTTTGAAGATCGGATTAGCACCTTAGGTAAAGTGCGTCAAGCTGGCTTAAAAGTATGTTGTGGCGGTATTGTGGGGATGAATGAAACTCGCAAAGAAAGAGCTGGTTTAATTGCGAGTTTGGCAAATTTAGATCCACAACCTGAATCTGTACCAATCAACCAATTAGTGAAAGTAGAAGGCACACCAATGATGGAGGCGGAAGAGCTTGATTGGACGGAATTTGTACGTACTATTGCGGTTGCTAGAATTACTATGCCACAAAGCTATGTACGTCTCTCGGCTGGTCGTCATAGAATGCCAGAAGCGATGCAAGCGTTATGTTTTATGGCAGGTGCAAATTCAATTTTCTATGGTGATAAATTATTAGTTACTGGCAATAATGAAGAAGATCATGACCAAATGTTAATGGCAAAATTAGATCTTGTACCCGAAATATTAGAGAACCGTAAGGACAGTGATAATTAATTAAATGATGCCACACCTTAATGGTGTGGCGATAAATGATTATTTTGCACGTTGTAGTTTTTGATATGCCTGTAACAATTTTTGATGTTCAGCGAAGTTTGCTAGGGTTTCATCGCTGGCAGGCAATAAGAAGAATGGGTTACCACCATTAATTGCATTCCACGCAAATTCAACCGCTTTTTCACCATACATTCGTTCAAACACCGCACGATATTGTTCAGGATCACGGTTTTCATCTAAGAATAATTCTAAGCTACTGATTAAGGTGCGATAATAATTAGCTTGTTCAGCAGTAAAAATTGAACTATTCATTTGATATGTCCATGTTGCCCACTCTAACGCATTTTCCAAATCACCAAGAGCTAGATAGAGCATAGATTTTAATTCACCAATGCGTAAGGTTTGCCAGCTAGTATTTTTCGGTGCAACGATACCAATAAACTCACGAACTCGTGTTGCATCATCGATACCTTGATCGTCTAGTTCTTCTAATAACTCTTGATATGTTTCAGCATCATGATGGAAGTTTGGCAGATCCAATAAAATTTCTCGCCAATCCATTCCCATATTGTTATTAGCATAGATAAGATCATCGACTGGATAAATATCAGACATTCCTGGCACAATAATACGACACGCATACACACCAAGATGTTGATAATCCATAATATAGACTTCTTTTTCTTCACGCTGGAACAGTGCCATTAAATTATTAAATTCTTCAGCAGTCGTACCAGAAAAATCCCAATGGACAAATTCATAATCACTTTCTTGCTTGAATAAATCCCAAGAAATTAAACCACTTGAATCAATAAAGTGTGTTTCTAAGTTAGCGTGTTCTGCTACATCTTCATTATTGAATGATGGTGGGGAAAAGACATCAAGATCTTTAAGGCTTCTACCTTGTAATAATTCAGTAACCGTTCTTTCTAAAGCAACAGCAAAATTTGGATGTGCACCAAAAGAGGCAAAACAAGTACCGTTATTACGATTGAATAAGACAACACAAATAACAGGATATTGTCCGCCAAGTGAAGCATCAAACGCATAAATCGGGAATCCCTCTTCCTCTAATTTAGCAATAGATGCTTGTACAGAAGGGTATTTATCCAAAATTTCAGTCGGAATTAACGGTAAACTAATTGACTCAGCAATAATTTTGTTTTTAACGTAGCGTTCGAAGACTTCAGATAATCCTTGTACTCGTGCTTCAAACATCGTATTACCTGCCGACATCCCATTAGAAACATATAAATTGTTAATAATCGCTTGAGGAATATAAATTGTTTTTTGGTCTGATTGTCGAACATAAGGCAAGGCAACGATACCACGATCAAGATTACCTGATTGGATATCCACTAAGAGATCTGGGGTTAACTCTTGGTTTGGATCGAAATAATCTAATAGTGTGTTATCTAAAATACCCGCAGGTAACAAATTAGGATCTTCAATGGGGAACCATTTTTCACTTGGATAGTGAACGAATTCTCCTTCGGCAACTGCTTTACCTAAGTAATAATCAGAAAAAAAGTAATTAGTTGAAAGACGTTCAAAATATTCACCTAATGCTGATGCTAAAGCGGCTTTTTTGCTAGCACCTTTTCCATTAGAGAAACATTGTGGACACTCTTTATCACGAATATGTACTGACCAAACATTAGGAACAGGGTTTAGCCAAGAGGCTTCTTCAATATTGAAACCAAGGTTTTTTAATTTTTGTTGAAAGGTAGCAATGGAATCTTCTAAGGCAGCATCTTTACCTAAAATAAAAGTTTGTTCTGTCATACGATTATCCTTATGTTGTTATTATTATTGGAACATATTCGAGTTAGGACAAAATGGTATTGCCTTATTTGGCGAGCAAAAATTAGAAAAAAAGTACCATTAATAGAATATGTTCAATTTTCGGCATAGCATAGTACGGGAGAAGTATCTCTCCCGCAAGCTATTTCAGTGATTATGTATTTTACAAAATATTAGAAATTGATGTTTTACTAAGATAGAGAATAAATCATCGTAAAACATCAAATTGATTCAATTATTTAAGATCTTGCTTAATGTTGTTTCGAGTGTTGGACATTCAAATTGGAAACCTGCTTTAAGCAGTTTTTCAGGGTAAACTTTTTGACTGTTTAAGAGTAAACAGGCCCGTTCACCAAGCAGTGTTTTAAGTAAGAAACTTGGTATATGTAAAATGGCTGCACGTTTCATTAAACGAGATAAAGTTTGATTAAACTCTTGATTCGTTACAGGATTCGGCGACACCATATTGAATGCCCCTCGACATTCTGAATTGTTCATCAAGAAAATAATAGCATTTACCATATCAGGTAAACTAATCCATGACCAAAATTGTTTACCATCTCCTATACGTCCACCAAGCCAATGACTGTATAGAGGTAAAATTCGACCAAGTACGCCACCATAGCTGCCCAGTACTAAGCCTGTCCGTAATAAGCAAACACGGGTATTGGCCAGCATTGCAACGCTTTCCCATTGTTTACAAAGTTGTCCTAAAAAATCTTCTGCTGCAGGCATCTTTTCCGTCATCATTAATTGAGGATGATCCCCATAATAACCAATGGCAGAACCAGAAATGAAGGTATGTGGTGGTTGAGCACTTTGATTAATTAAATCAACTAATTTTTGCGTTGTATTGAGCCGACTATTAACTAATTGTTGCTTTTGAATTTCACTCCAGCGGTGATTAAAAATGGGTTCGCCAGTAAGATTAATTACCACATCAAATTTATCTAAGTTGTCAAAATGACTTAGCGAAGAAATGGTTATTACATTAGCTGGAATCTGGGCACTATATTTTTTTGGAGAACGAGAAACTAACGTTAATTGATGACCTAGCGTATCAAGTTGTTTTAACAGTGTTTTACCAATAAACCCTGTTCCACCAGTAATTAATATATTCATACCGTTCTCCTCTTAAAAGTTATAGAGAATCGTTGAATAAAGCCTGAATATTCTCTATAAGTTGATTGATTTCAATATCACTAGTAGGTGAAACGAAGATTGTATCATCACCAGCGATTGTCCCTAAGATTCCCTCTGCTTTGCTGACAGAATCTAATAAACGTGCGATTAATTGTGCCGCACCAGGACTGGTTTTAATCACAATTAAATGGTTATTATGATCTATATCTAACACTAAATTTTTTAGTGGGCTTGACGTGGTCGGCACACTTAATTCATTCGGTAAGCAATAGACCATTTCCATTTTTGTGTTTCTTGCTCGCACAGCACCAAATTTTGCTAACATTCTGGACACTTTTGATTGATTAATATTAGTAAAGCCCATTTCGGTTAATGCGTTAACAATTTCACCTTGCGAACTAAATTTTTCTTCTGCTAATAAAGATTTAAATGCTGAAAGTAGTTTTTCTTGTTTATTTTCCATATGAATCAAAATAAGAATTGCATAAATTTTGCATAAAAATGCAGAAATGGAGATTAAATGTTGATTATACTGCATAAATTCAAATAAGTGAGAACCTTTTTCAAGGTTCAAAATAACTTTTACTAGAAAATGTGGAGTAGTTCTCAATATTGAATTTATTTATTTGAAAAAACAGGAGATGAGGCATAGAATTTCCATAATTATTTTCTATATAACTAGTAAGGAGTATAAAATGAAAGTTGCTGTTTTAGGTGCGGCAGGCGGAATCGGTCAAGCATTATCACTATTATTGAAAATTCAATTACCAGCAGGTTCTGATTTATCTTTATATGATATTGCGCCAGTTACACCAGGTGTAGCAGTTGATGTTAGTCACATTCCAACTGCAGTGAATGTGAAAGGTTTTGCTGGTGAAGACCCAACTCCAGCACTAGAAGGTGCTGATGTAGTATTAATTTCTGCAGGTGTTGCACGTAAACCAGGTATGGATCGTTCAGATCTCTTCAATATTAATGCAGGTATTGTGAAAAACTTAATTGAAAAAGTAGCTGCAACTTGTCCAAAAGCCTGTGTTGGTATTATCACTAACCCAGTGAATACAACTGTTGCGATTGCTGCGGAAGTATTGAAAAAAGCTGGCGTTTATGACAAACGTAAATTGTTTGGTGTTACAACATTAGATACACTTCGTTCAGAAACCTTTGTGGCTGAATTGAAAAATGTAGATGTAAGTAAAGTACAAGTGCCAGTAATTGGTGGTCACTCAGGCGTGACAATTCTGCCATTATTATCACAAGTACATTATGTTTCTTGGAAAGATGAAGAAATTGAACCATTAACAAAACGTATCCAAAATGCAGGAACTGAAGTCGTTAATGCAAAAGCAGGTGGTGGTTCAGCAACCTTATCAATGGCACAAGCGGCTGCACGTTTTGCACTCTCTTTAGTACGTGCATTAAATGGAGAAAAAGTGGTCGAATGTACTTATGTTGAAGGTGATGGTAAATATGCTCGTTTCTTTGCACAACCAGTTCGTTTAGGCAAAGATGGGGTTGAAGAATTATTACCAATTGGCCCATTAAGTGCATTTGAACAAGCAGCTGTTGAAGCAATGTTGCCAACGTTAAAAGCTGACATTGAATTAGGCGAAAACTTTGTTAAATAAGTTTTATCATTGCTAATTAAAATATTGATAAAAGTGCGGTGAGATGACCGCACTTTTATTTTTTGCCTAGAAAAAAGTCAGTCTTTCCTATGAAAGGGTTGCAATGCCGTAATTATGGTGTAGATTAGTTGACAGTTATAGATAACAACACGTTAAAGAAGGCTTAATATGAAAGATATAGATTGGAAAAATTTAGGATTTAGTTATATCAAAACTGACTATCGTTATGTTGCACATTGGAAAGATGGAAAATGGTCAGAAGGAAAGTTAACACAAGATAATCACCTCGTTTTACATGAAGGCTCACCAGCATTACATTATGGTCAACAATGTTTTGAAGGATTAAAGGCTTATCGTTGCAAAGATGGTTCAATTAATTTATTCCGTCCAGATGAAAATGCAAAACGTATGCAACGTAGTTGTGATCGTTTATTGATGCCACATGTTCCGGTTGAAATGTTTGTGGATGCTTGTAAACAAGTGGTAAAAGCAAATGAAGAATGGGTTGCTCCTTATGGTACTGGTGCAACCCTTTATTTACGTCCATTATTGATTGGTGTTGGTGAGAATATTGGTGTTCATCCTGCAAAAGAGTACATTTTTATGGTGTTCTGTTGTCCTGTTGGTGCGTATTTCAAAGGTGGCTTAAAACCGACAAACTTTATTGTGTCTGAATATGACCGTGCTGCGCCACAAGGTACAGGAGCTGCAAAAGTGGGTGGAAACTATGCCGCAAGTTTGTTGCCAGGACATCATGCGCATGAGCGTAACTTCAGTGATTGTATTTATCTTGATCCTGCTACACATACCAAAATTGAAGAAGTCGGATCAGCAAACTTCTTTGGTATTACCAAAGATAATGAATTTGTTACGCCATTTTCACCTTCTATTTTACCGAGTATCACCAAGTATTCTTTACTTTATTTAGCAGAAAAACGTTTAGGCTTAAAAGCGATTGAAGGCGATGTTTATATTAATGATTTAGATCGCTTCACTGAAGCAGGAGCTTGTGGTACAGCGGCAGTAATTAGTCCAATCGGTGGTATTCAAAATGGTGATGATTTCCATGTGTTCTACTCAGAAACAGAAGTTGGTCCAGTTACTAAAGCATTGTATGATGAACTAACTGGGATTCAGTTTGGTGATGTAGAAGCACCAGAAGGATGGATCGTTAAAGTTGAATAATTTATAAATTATTAAAAATACAGACAGCCATAGAAACTCTTTTTTATGGCTGTTTTTTCGTTACTTAGGTGTAGTGAATGAAGCAAATAATTGTTTTGCTGTAAATTGTAGAATTCCCACAAATAGCACTACGCAAACGTTATCTTTTTTTGTAGAATATACGCCGTTTCGCGTCATAGAGATCTGACAATGATTGATTATATTATTATTGGTATTATTTCTTTTTCCATCATTATTAGTTTATTTAGAGGATTTGTTCGAGAAGTCCTATCTTTAGCTAGCTGGTTAATCGCTTTTTTTGTATCAAGTCATTTTTATCCCTACTTAGCAGCATTTTTCCAACAAATAGAATCAGAATATCTGCGTAATGGGACGGCGATAGTTATTTTATTTATTGCAACATTAATTGTGTGTAGTTTAGTCAATTACATCATTTCTCAATTAGTTGATAAAACAGGGTTATCAGGAACAGATCGGGTATTAGGTGCGTGTTTTGGTTTATTAAGAGGCGTATTGATTATTGCTGCGTTGCTCTTTTTCCTCGACACCTTTACTAATTTTAGTCAGAGTGACTGGTGGAAAGAATCCAAATTAATTCCACATTTTGGCTTTGTGGTCGATTGGTTCTTTCATCAACTTCAACTCCATTCTAGTTTTATCAATTCTAGTTTAATTCATTATTCAGATTCATTTACTTCATCATAATAGAGGAAAATACAATGTGCGGCATCGTGGGAATTCTTGGTCATTCAAGCGTCAATCAATCAATTTATGATGCGTTAATCGTATTACAACATCGGGGACAGGATGCCGCTGGGATTGTAACTGTAGATGAAGAGGATCGCTTTCGTTTAAGAAAAGCCAATGGGCTAGTGAGCGATGTAATTCAGCAAAAACATATGCTTCGTTTACAGGGGAATGCTGGCTTAGGACACGTTCGTTATCCAACGGCTGGTAGCTCAAGTGTTTCAGAAGCACAACCATTTTATGTAAATTATCCTTATGGCTTAACCTTAGTACATAATGGTAATTTGACTAATTCTGATGATTTAAAACAAAAGTTATTTCAGTCAGCACGCCGTCATGTCAATACTAATTCTGATTCTGAATTATTGTTAAATATTTTGGCTTATCATCTGGAACAGATTAATAAACATGATCTCGATGAAGATGACATCTTTTATGCGATTCAACGCACACATAAAGATATTCGTGGTGGTTATGCTTGTGTTGCGATGCTAATCGGACATGGGATGATTGCCTTCCGTGATCCTTTTGGTATCCGTCCATTAGTTTTAGGAAAACGTGAAGATCAAGGTAAGACAGAATATATGTTTGCGTCTGAAACGGTGGCATTAGATGCAGTAGGCTTTGATTTTGTGCGTGATGTCAATCCAGGCGAAGCAATTTATATTACCTTTGATGGTCAGCTTTATTCAAAACAATGTGCAGATAATGCGAAGTTATCGCCTTGTATTTTTGAATTTGTCTATTTTGCACGTCCAGATTCTTATATTGATGGTGTGTCTGTTTATGCTGCTCGAGTTCATATGGGCGAGTTTCTTGGTAAAAAAATTGCACAAGAATGGAGTGACGTGTTAGATGAAATTGATGTCATTATTCCTGTACCAGAAACTTCAAATGATATTGCGTTACGGATTGCGAATGTATTAAATAAACCGTATCGTCAAGGATTTGTGAAAAATCGCTATGTAGGGCGAACTTTCATTATGCCGGGACAAACACAGCGCCGTAATTCAGTAAGACGGAAGTTAAATACTATTTCTTCTGAATTTAAAGGTAAGAATGTCTTGTTGGTGGATGACTCTATTGTGCGTGGTACAACGTCAGAACAAATTGTGGAAATGGCACGTGCTGCAGGAGCAAAAAAAGTCTATTTTGCTTCTGCTGCACCAGAAATTCGTTATCCAAATGTGTATGGTATTGATATGCCAACTTCACAAGAATTGATTGCGTATAATCGTACAACCGAAGAAATTGCGAATTTAATTGGTGTAGATAAATTAATTTTCCAAGATCTTTCTGCATTAGAAGAGGCAGTTCGCCAAGAAAATCCAGCTATTGAAAGTTTTGATGCGTCTGTATTTACTGGGGAATATATTACGGGCGATATTACACAAGAATATTTAGATAAAATTGCTGCACTACGTAATGATGACAGCAAGAAAAAACAAGAGAGTGAAGCAACAAATTTAGAAATTTATAGTGAAGGTTAATATTAATTAATCCATAGAGATCAGAATGCCGCTAACTAGCGGCATTTTTTACCTTTAATCACTATACAATGAACGATATAGTTGTGACTCAAAGCGTACTAATGGCGCACGTTTAGTCTTATCTTCCAAATCACCTGTCGAATAACCACTGACAAACTGAACGAAAGCAATGCGTTCACCACGAGCATTTGTCATGAAGCCTGCAAGATTGTAAACACCTTTTAACGAGCCTGTTTTAGCAATCACATTTTTCACTAATGGTGGACTGATTAATGATCCACGACCACTAATCGTGCCATCTACGCCAGCGATTGGGAAGGTTTGCAATAAGTTTAACCTATTATCATTTTTCGCAATGAACTCTAGTGCTTGTAGCATAGTATTAGCACTAATTAAATTTTGTCGAGATAAACCTGAACCATCAGCAATGACGCTATTGCCAAAACGAATATTGGTATTTTTTTCTAAAATACTTCTTACTGCCATACTGCCTAATTGAAAGGTTGCTGGGCGTTTATAATAATAATAAGCGATTGTTCTAAATAGAGCATCAGCGATCTGGTTATCAGAGTGTTTCATCATTTTTTTGAGTAACTCAGGTAATGCTTTTGATTGATGAGTAGCTAGTACTGTGCCTTGTTGTGGTTGAAATGGCATTTGTACTTGTCCATTAAAACTGATGCCTAAGTTTTTTAGCATTCGTTGAATAATCGCTGTGGCATAACTATCCGTATCTTGTACGGCAAAACTTAAACCGAAATTTTTTGGTTGGCGACGAATACAACCTTTCAGCTGGTAACGATTATTGTCATTACTTACCACATCAAATGAGCAATAACCTGCTTCATTATCATTAACAATATATACTTGGCTAAACATTTGGATTGGATATTGGGATGGCACATCAACTTTAACTAAACTGCCAACAGGACCATTCGCATTAATATTGACTGAAAAGCAATTACCGTCAATATTAACTGCAGCTGGTGGTGCATTAAAGCACATAGTTAAATCATTCCAAATCCAACCTAAACCACGATCATGAGAAGAAAATATAGACGTATCTAAAATAAGACTACCATCAATTTGGCTAATACCTTGCTTTTTTAAATTTGCTAAAAGTACATAAAGTTGCCCACTAGTGAGATCTGGATCGCCACTAAATTTGACAATAAGATCTCCTTTTAAGCGATTTCCTTCAATTTTGCCATTGGTAAGTAAACTAGTTTGAAATTTAAAACTATCTGTCAATAATAGTTTTGCGGCAAGGGCAGTAAAAACTTTTTGCGTACTAGCAGGTAACATAAAAACGTCACCTTGATAATTGGCACTAATTTGCCCTGTTGCTAAATTTTTTGCAGCTATGGTGGCACTTGCACCTTGAGGTAATTGTTGAATTATAGGCGTAACGTCAATGGTTGCAAAACTATTAGAAGAAATCGAAATAAGTAAAGGAAGTAAAAAAGCACTATATTTAGAAATACGAGAATAAATAGGTTTAGAGAACATCATAAATAACGAAAAGTTTTTTAATATTGATATTTTTTGCAATGCGGTAAATAATAATAGCTCTTGCTGATTTCGTAAATCACTATTTATTATTTTATATCACACAAGCTGCAGAAGTGCGTCTTGTGTGGTTTTGTTTTGACTGACAGTAGGGTAATAAGGACATAATAATGCAACAAATTCCGATGACAGTACGTGGAGCGGCACTTTTACGTGAAGAACTCGATTTTTTAAAGAATGTTCGCCGTCCAGAAATTATCAAAGCTATTGCTGAAGCACGTGAACATGGTGATTTAAAAGAGAATGCTGAATATCATGCGGCTCGTGAACAACAAGGTTTTTGTGAAGGTAGAATTCAAGAAATTGAAGGTAAATTAGCTAATGCACAAGTTATAGATGTGACCAAAATGACGAATAATGGACGAGTTATTTTTGGGGCAACAGTTGTGTTAGTTAATGTAGAAACAGATGAGGAAGTTACCTATCAAATTGTAGGAGATGATGAGGCTGATATTAAACAAGGTTTAATCTCAGTGAATTCACCGATTGCCAGAGGTTTAATTGGTAAAGAAGTAGATGATAATGTGAATATCGTAACACCAGGTGGTACGGTTGAATTTGATATTATTAATGTAGAATATCGTTAATCCCAGAAAAGGTTGCTGAATATGCAGCCTTTTTTGTCCCCTAAATCCCTATCAAATTAGCGAGTTATACAAAAAAAGCATAATTTTGTGATAACATAGCGACCGAATTTTAACGAAGAAGAAAGATAAGATAAACATGGAAAGATTGTGGGTTAAAAACTATCCAGCGGAATCACGTATGGATCCAGATACGTTGGCATTATCGTCTTTAGTCGAAATGCTAGAAAAAGCAGTTAGAGAACATCCAGATAGACCTGCTTATGTCAATATGGGACAAGTATTGACTTATCGTAAATTAGAAGAACGTAGCCGAGCTTTTGCCGCTTATTTACAAAATGAATTAAAGTTAGAGCGTGGTGAGCGTGTTGCGTTGATGATGCCAAATCTTTTGCAATATCCGATAGCATTATTTGGTGTATTACGAGCGGGATTAGTCGTAGTGAATGTTAATCCGTTATATACACCAAGAGAATTAGAGCATCAATTACAAGATAGTGGTGCAACGGCGATTGTAGTTGTTTCTAATTTTGCTTCTACTTTAGAAAAAGTTGTCTTTAATACGAATATTAAGCACGTGATTTTGACCAGAATGGGTGATCAACTCTCATTTGGCAAAAGAACATTAGTTAATTTTATTGTTAAATATATTAAAAAGTTAGTACCAAAATATAAATTACCGCATGCGGTAACCTTTCGTGAAGTTTTACGCATTGGAAAATATCGTCAATATATCCGTCCAGATATTGGGAAACAAGATCTGGCTTTCCTACAATATACAGGGGGAACGACAGGTGTTGCAAAAGGTGCAATGCTTACCCATGGCAATATGATTTATAACATTGCTCAAGCAAAATGGTTAGCAGAACCATTTGTAAAAGCGGGTAAAAATCGCTATGCAACCATTATTCTACCGATGTATCACGTATTCTCATTAACAGTTAATGCGTTGTTATTTATTAATTTTGGGTTAACTGGAGTATTAATTACCAATCCACGTGATTTACCAAATTTAATCAAAGAATTAAAACGTTATCGTCCGATTGCTATTACAGGTGTAAATACCCTATTTAATTCATTGTTACATCAAGAAGAGTTAAAAGAAGTTGATTTTTCACAATTAACATTAACTGTTGGTGGAGGGGTATCAGTACAAAAAGCGGTAGCACAACGTTGGTTTGAAGTAACAGGTTGTCATATTTTAGAGGGATACGGTATGACAGAATGCTCACCATTGATTGCGTGTAATCCTGCGAACTTTGCTGGTCATGCAGGAAAGATTGGTGTTCCAGTGCCTGACACAGATATTAAAATTATGGATGATAATGGCAATGAATTAGGTCTAAATCAGCCAGGTGAATTATGGGTGAAAGGTGCCCAAGTTATGCAAGGGTATTGGAATAAACCAGAAGAAACCGCAGCAGTCTTGAAAGATGGCTGGATGGCAACGGGTGACATTGTGGAAATGGATGATGATTACCAGCTACGAATTGTAGATCGTAAAAAAGATATGATCATTGTGTCTGGTTTTAATGTTTATCCAAATGAAGTTGAAGATGTGATTATGCTGAATCCTAAGGTAAAAGAAGCGGCTGTCATTGGAATTCCACATCCAGTTTCAGGTGAAATTATTAAAGCTGTTGTTGCTAAAAAAGATGAAAGTTTGACGCGTGATGAGTTACGTAAACATTGTCGTAATTATTTAACGGGATATAAGATTCCAAAAGAGATTGAATTCCGTGAAGAGTTGCCGAAAAGTAATGTAGGTAAAATTTTACGTCGTGTTGTACGCGAAGAGGAGTTAGCAAAACATGCCAATACAATGACGAATAATGTTGAAGAATCGTAATTGGTGTTTTAGCGAGTTGATGATTATAAGACTTTGTTAATTGTTAAAAGGCATGAGTTTCATGCCTTATTTTTTTGAGCTAGAAAAGATGAAAAATTTATCCATTCCTTATCAAATTATTCAAGAAAACTCTCAATTACAACAAGTTTGCCAAGAAGCACAGCAATATACCGTTGTTGCCCTAGATACTGAATTTGAACGAGTAAGAAGTTATTATCCAAAATTAGGTTTAATTCAACTCTATTTTGCTAATCAAGTTGCGTTAATTGATCCTTTAGCTATTTCAGATTGGCAGCCATTTATTGAATTATTAGCAAATCAAAAAGTATTGAAAGTTTTGCATGCAAGTGGAGAAGATATTGAGATCTTTTACCAACAATTTGGACAATTACCACAACCAATTTTAGATACACAAATTGCAGCAAATTTTTTAGGTTTTCCACTTTCGGCAGGCTTTGCATTATTAGTAGAACATTATTTACAAATTAGTTTAGATAAAAAAATGTCGCGTACTGATTGGCTGAAGCGTCCATTGAGTGAACGTCAATTACAATATGCAGCAGCAGATGTTTATTACTTATTGCCAGTTTATCAACATATGTGTATCACGATGGAAAATTCACCATGGATAGCGGCAATAAAACAGGAATGTCAATTTTTTGCAGAAAAACGGTGCAAACAAGTTGTACCAGACCGAGCTTATTTAGAGGTTGGCAATGCTTGGCGTTTAAATCGTGCTGAATTGAATAATTTAAAATTTTTAGCAAGATGGCGTTTGCAAGAAGGAATAAAGCGTAATTTAGCCTTAAATTTTATTGTGAGTAATGAGGGCTTAATTCAAGTTGCAACGCATGCACCGAAGCATACGTCACAATTATTAGAATTAGGCTTGCATCCTATGGAAGTAAAACGGCACGGTAAAAAGTTACTGCTACTCATTGAACAAGCGAAACGTATTCCCACAGAGGAATATCCTGAGTTGATAGAGAATATTGCTGAACGAGCTGAATATAAAAGACAAATGACTTTACTACAAAAAACATTAAAACAATTAGTAAAAGAACAATTACCTCTACAAGTGATTGCAAGTAAGAAGAATTTACATCAATTATTAAAATGGTATTGGTCTGGTGAGGTAATAACTAAATTACCTGATTTATTGCAATCCTGGCGAAAACCTTATGGTGAAGTTCTATTAAAAAGTTTAGAAAAAAACACCATCGGCAAAGGCTAAATAAATAGATAATTTTTAAAAAATACAAATATTTTTTATATAAATTTTATTAATTAAGAAAAAAGATTATTTTTCGCTTATTTCATTTGCATAATTCATAATTTCCGCTATCTTTAGCGTTGGGCGGAGATCATCAGATCTCTTAATCATCAACACAACACTTATAGATATTATAATTATGGTTACTTCATCTCGTTTTACAGCATTACTTTTTCAAGGTTCCTTAGTAAAAAGAGTCGCAACTGGTCTATTGTTAGGGATTCTTTTAGCACTAATTGCCCCTTACTTGGAGCCTGTATTAGGAACAAACTTGGCGGAAGATGTCAGCTTTCTTGGACAAATTTTCGTGCGTTCGTTACGATCTATTGCACCTATTTTGATTTTCGTGTTGGTTATTGCTGCAATTGCTAACCGTAAAGTGGGTGAAAAGAATAATTTAAAAAGTATTTTGTATCTCTATCTTTTAGGTACATTTTTATCAGCACTTGTAGCAGTGATTGCAAGTTTTATGTTCCCAACCGTATTGGCATTAGCCGATGCTGAAAAATCAATTGCTCCACCTGAAAGTGTGATTCAAGTGTTAAGTACATTAGTATTTAATGTCATTGATAACCCAGTAACAGCATTATTCAATGCTAACTTTATTGGTATCTTAGCTTGGGCGATTGGTCTAGGTGTGGCATTACGTCATGCGTCAGATTCTACTAAAACCTTACTTGGTGATATTTCAGAAGCAATTTCAATGATTGTGAAAGTCGTGATTGCATTTGCACCAGTTGGGGTATTTGGTCTTGTGGCTTCAACACTAGCGGATAAAGGATTATCAGCATTAGGTGGTTATGTTCAAGTATTAGCTGTATTAGTTGGTTCAATGCTATTTGTTGCGTTTGTCGTGAATCCTTTATTAGTTTATTGGAAAATCCGTTCAAATCCATATCCATTAGTATGGAAATGTATTCGTGTGAGTGGCTTAACTGCATTCTTAACGCGTAGTTCTGCAGCAAATATTCCAGTGAATATGGAGTTAGCACAACGTTTAGGTTTAAAAGAAGAAACTTATTCAGTTTCTATTCCATTAGGTGCAACTATCAATATGGGTGGTGCAGCAATTACCATTACTATCTTAACGTTAGCTGCGGTACATACTTTAGGTATTGAAGTGAGTATTCCAACTGCATTATTACTCAGTATTGTAGCGAGTATCTGTGCGTGTGGAGCATCTGGTGTTGCTGGTGGTTCATTATTATTAATTCCATTGGCTTGTAGCTTGTTTGGTATTTCAAATGATGTCGCAGCGCAAGTTATTGGGGTAGGTTTTATCATTGGTGTATTACAAGACTCAACTGAAACTGCTTTGAATTCATCAACAGATGTTATCTTCACTGCAGCAGCTTGTATTGAAGAAGAGAGAAAAAGTCAACAAGCGTAAGAAATCTTGTAACAGATAATTCGTGTTAAAGGTGCAATCATTTATTTGATCGCACCTTTTTTATAGAGGGTGTACTATTTTTCCTCACTTATCTTGATAAATAGATAAAGTACTTGATGTACAGTTAAATATATGTATAATACGCCACAGATTTCAGACGCGGGGTGGAGCAGCTTGGTAGCTCGTCGGGCTCATAACCCGAAGGTCGTTGGTTCAAATCCAGCCCCCGCAACCAATTCCAATAATTGGAATTTGGTTAAAGAGTGAGAGGCCCCGTTAGGGGTTTTTTTGTGGAATAAATTTTGTAATAAAAATTTATTTGTTCAGTTTGGTAAACACGAAGAAACGGGGCTTAATAGCCCTTTTTTTATACCTTTAATTTGACAATTAACAAGGAGATTATCTTTGGCAACGCTAGAACAAAAATTACAAGATCTATTACAACCAACTGTTGAAGGCATGGGCTTTGAGCTAGTCGGTATCGAGTGTACTCGAGCAGGTCGCTATTCAACAGTCCGTATATATATTGATAAGGAAAATGGCGTAACTATTGATGATTGTAGTGATGTAAGTCGTGAAGTAGGCGCAATTTTGGATGTTGAAGATCCAATTAGCGATAAATACAACCTTGAAGTGTCATCACCTGGATTAGATCGTCCCTTATTTACATTAGCTCACTATCAACGTTTTATTGGACAAGAAGTGATCGTTCATTTACGAATTGCAATGGCAGGTCGTCGTAAATGGCAAGGCAATTTAGTGAGTGTTGATGGCGATATGATTACCTTAAATGTAGAAGGACAACCACAAGTATTCGCGTTTAGTAATATCCAAAAAGCAAATATCGTGCCAAAAATTACCTTTTAATCAGAATTGTATGAATTAATAGAGAGATAACCATGAGCAAAGAGATTTTATTAGCTGCAGAAGCTGTATCAAATGAAAAGTTATTGCCTCGAGAGAAGATTTTCGAAGCATTAGAAAGTGCATTAGCGATTTCAACTAAGAAAAAATATGAACAAGATATTGAAGTTCGTGTATCAATTAACCAGAAAACTGGTGATTTCGTTACTTATCGCCGTTGGTTAGTGGTTGAACATGTTACTCATCCAACGAGAGAAATTACGCTAGAAGCTGCACAAATGGAAGAGCCAGAGATTAAACTCGGTGAATATATTGAAGATGAAATTGAATCTATCGCATTTGATCGTATTACGATGCAAACCGCACGCCAAGTAATTAGTGCCAAAATTCGTGATGCGGAACGTAATAAAGTGGTTGAACAATTTAAAGAAAGAGAAGGTGAAATTATCACTGGCGTCGTCAAAAAAGTGAACCGTGAGAATGTTATCCTTGACTTAGGTAACCAAGCAGAAGCAATGATTCTACGTGAAGATTTATTGCCTCGCGAAAATTTCCGTGCTGGTGACCGTGTGCGTGGTGTGCTTTATAAAGTTAATCCTGAAGCTAAAGGTGTTCAACTTTTTGTTACTCGTGCTAAACCAGAAATGTTAATTGAGTTATTCAAAATTGAAGTGCCTGAAATTGGTGAAGGTGTGATTGAGATTAAAGCAGCGACTCGTGACCCTGGCGTACGAGCAAAAATTGCTGTGAAAAGTCACGATAAACGCATTGATCCTGTTGGTGCGTGTGTTGGGATGCGTGGTGCACGTGTTCAAGCCATTACTAATGAATTGGATGGTGAGCGTGTAGATATCGTGCTTTGGGATGATAATCCAGCGCAATTTGTGATTAATGCGATGGCACCAGCTGACGTTGTTTCAATCGTTGTTGATGAAGATAAGAAATCTATGGATATCGCCGTTGAAGCAGCAAACCTTGCTCAAGCAATTGGCCGTAACGGACAAAATGTGAAATTAGCTTCACAATTAACAGGTTGGACACTAAATGTAATGAGTAGTGACGATCTAGAGAATAAACATCAAGCAGAAAATCAAAAAACAATTAATCTCTTTATGGATGCATTGGATCTTGATGAAGACTTCGCAGCATTGCTATCAGAAGAAGGCTTTAGCAAATTAGAAGAAATTGCATATGTGCCAGTGGAAGAGTTATTAGAGATTGATGGTTTTGATGAAGATCTTGCGGAAGAGTTGCGTAATCGAGCGAAAGACGCATTAACAAAAATTGCGTTAGCTGAAGAAGCCGCTTTAGCGAATGTAAATGTAGAAGAAGCCTTGCTCAATTTAGAAGGTATGAATCGCCATTTAGCCGTTAAATTGGCTGAGAAGAAAATTACAACTTTAGAGGAACTTGCAGAGCAAGGTGTTGATGATTTAAGTGATATTGAAGAACTTTCGGCAGAACAAGCTGCAAATTTAATTATGGCAGCACGCAATATCTGCTGGTTCGGCAATGAAGAATAATCAAGGTGGTGTACAGATGACTGATCAAAAAACTGATACCCAAGTAACAGAGAAAAAGCCAACTAAATTGAAGTTGAAACGTTCAACGCATAGTACGTTAACGGTGCAACAAAATGGTAGTGGTAAAAGTAAAGAAGTAAAAATTGAAACACGTAAAACGCGTGTGATTGATACTCGTGCACAAGCAGAAATGGAAAAACAAGCTGCTGAACAAGCGCGTTTAGAAGCAAAAGCTCGTCAGGAAGCTGAAGCAAAAGCGAAGAAAGAGGCAGAAGAAAAAGCAAAACAAGCTGCTGAGGCGAAAGCGAAGAGAGAAGCAGAAGAGAAAGCAAAACAAGCAGCAGAAGCAAAAGCGAAAAAAGAAGCTGAACAAGCTCAAAAAGAAGCTGCAGCGAAGAAAACAGAATCTGCGAAAAAAGCTTCATCAGAAAAAGATGAAAATAAACAAAAACGCAAAGCAGAAGAAGCGGAATTCCGTCGTAAAGCGGAAGAGGCTGCACGTCAAAAAGCAGAAGAACAAGCAAGAAAAGCTGCAGAAGATGCAAAACGTTATGCTGATTTTTCTGATGAAGATATGGATGATGATGATGCAGATGATTACTCTGATTATCACTTTACCTCTTCTTATGCACGAGAAGCTGAAAATGAGGAAGATCGACGTAATGAAAATCGTGGCCGTGGTAAGAAAGTTACCAAAACCAAGAAAAATGGTCGTGATGAAGAGTCTTCTAAAAATGAACGTGAAGCGAACCGCCGTAATAATCAACAAAATGGTAAAGGTAATAAGAAAGCAAATCGTAAGAGTGCATTACAACAAAGCTTTACTAAGCCAGCACAACCAGTATCTCGTGATGTCGTGATTGGCGAAACCATTACAGTTGGTGAACTTGCGAATAAGATGGCGGTTAAAGCAACAGAAGTCATTAAAACAATGATGAAAATGGGTGCAATGGCAACGATCAACCAAGTGATTGATCAAGAAACAGCTCAATTAGTTGCTGAAGAAATGGGACACAAAGTCGTATTACGTCGTGAAAATGAGTTAGAAGAAGCGGTATTAAGCGATCGTGATATGAATGCTGAATCAGAACCACGTGCACCAGTTGTTACTATTATGGGACACGTTGACCATGGTAAAACATCATTGCTTGACTATATTCGTAAAGCAAAAGTGGCTGCGGGCGAAGCGGGTGGTATTACCCAGCATATCGGGGCATATCACGTACATACACCAAATGGTGATATTACCTTCTTAGATACGCCAGGACACGCTGCATTTACGTCGATGCGTGCGCGTGGTGCACAAGCAACAGATATCGTGGTACTTGTGGTCGCTGCGGATGATGGTGTAATGCCACAAACTATTGAAGCAATTCAACATGCTAAGGCAGCAAATGTACCGTTAGTTGTAGCGGTAAATAAAATTGATAAACCAGAAGCTGATCCAGATCGCGTAAAAACTGAATTATCTCAACATGGTGTTATTTCTGAAGATTGGGGTGGTGATACACAATTTGTCAATGTATCTGCGAAAAAAGGAATCGGTATTGATGATCTATTAGATGCGATTCTATTACAAGCAGAAGTGCTTGAACTTACCGCAGTGAAAGATGGAATGGCAAGTGGTGTCGTGATTGAATCTTATCTTGATAAAGGTCGTGGTCCAGTTGCAACCGTATTAGTTCAATCAGGTACGCTCAATCGTGGTGATATTGTACTTTGCGGCTTAGAGTATGGTCGTGTGCGTGCAATGCGTAATGAAATCGGCAAAGAAGTCAAAACGGCAGGCCCATCTATTCCAGTAGAAATTTTAGGTTTATCTGGCGTACCAGCTGCTGGGGATGAAATGACAGTGGTGCGTGATGAAAAGAAAGCTCGTGAAGTAGCGTTATATCGTCAAGGTAAATTCCGTGAAGTGAAACTCGCTCGTCAACAAAAAGCGAAACTTGAAAATATGTTTAGCAGTATGACTGAGGGTGATGTTTCTGAATTAAATATTATTGTCAAAGCGGACGTACAAGGTTCAGTAGAAGCAATTTGCCAAGCATTATTAGAGCTTTCTACTGATGAAGTAAAAGTGAAAATTATCGGTTCTGGTGTAGGTGGAATTACAGAAACTGATGCGACTTTAGCTGCAGCATCTAATGCAATTTTAGTGGGCTTTAATGTTCGTGCTGATGCGTCTGCACGTAAGATTGTAGAAAGTGAAAGTATTGATTTACGCTACTATTCAGTAATCTATGATTTAATTAATGAAATTAAAGCGGCATTAAGCGGTATGCTACAACCAGAATTTAAACAAGAAATTATTGGTTTAGCTGAAGTTCGTGATGTATTCCGTTCACCGAAATTTGGTGCGATCGCAGGTTGTATGGTGATTGAAGGGGTAGTGAAACGTCATAATCCAATCCGTGTATTACGTGATAATGTTGTTATCTTTGAAGGTGAGTTAGAATCACTTCGTCGCTTTAAAGATGATGTCAATGAAGTTCGTAATGGTATGGAATGTGGTATCGGCGTGAAGAACTACAATGATGTTCGCACTGGCGACCAAATTGAAGTTTTTGAAACGATTGAAATTAAACGTTCAATTTAATTAACAGCACAACAATAATTAACAAAGTGGTAACGAGTCAAATTACCACTTTGTTTTATTTTTGAGGATTCATTATGGCAAGAGAATTTAGCCGAGCACAACGAGTCGCCCAAGAAATTAAAAAAGAGATTGCAGTGATTTTGCAACGTGAAGTAAAAGATCCTCGCATTGGAATGGTCACAGTATCTGATGTTGAGGTTTCAAGGGATTTGGCTTATGCAAAAATTTTCGTGACCTTTTTATTTAATGAAGATGATGCACAAATTAAGCAAGGATTGATTGGCTTAGAAAAAGCATCGCCTTATATTCGCTCCTTATTAGGTAAAGCGATGCGTTTACGGATTGTGCCAGAATTGCGTTTTATTTATGACACTTCATTAGTTGAAGGAATGAGAATGTCTAATTTAGTGACACAAGTCGTAAATCAAGATAAGGCAAAACATCACGAAGAGTAGGAGTAAACGTGGCGAAAAACAAGAAAGGTCGAGATATTGACGGTATTGTGTTATTAGATAAGCCACAAGGTGTTAGTTCTAATCATATCTTGCAACAAGTAAAGCGTTATTATCAAGCAAATAAAGCAGGTCATACGGGGGCGTTAGATCCATTAGCAACGGGGATGTTGCCAATTTGTTTAGGGGAAGCAACCAAATTTTCACAGCATTTATTAGAGGCAGATAAGGCTTATTTGGTGACTGCTAAATTAGGGGAACGTACTGATACCTCTGATGCAGATGGACAAGTGGTTGAACAGCGTGCAGTAAATGTCGATTTAGCTCAAATTATTGCAGCTCTGCCGCATTTCACTGGCGAGTTGAAACAAGTTCCAACAATGTTTTCTGCCTTGAAACATCAAGGAAAACCGCTTTATGAGTATGCACGTGCGGGAATTACCGTTGAACGTGAAGCCCGCCCAATCACGATTTTTTCGCTTGAGTTTATTGAATACCAAGCACCCTATTTAACATTATCTGTGCATTGTTCAAAAGGGACTTATATCCGTACATTGATCGATGATCTTGGGGAATATTTAGGGTGTGGTGCGCACGTTACTATGCTTCGTAGAACGAAAGTAGCAAATTATCCAACCGAGAAGATGGTAACCATTGAACAACTTGCGATATTAGCAGAGCAGCAAAATCTAGCAGCTTTAGATCAATTATTATTGCCAACGGATACTGCAATTACTGATTTACCTATTTTATCTGTAACAACTGAAATTGCACAAAAATTACGTTTTGGGCAGAGAGTAAAATTAGCAACAGAAGTTGCTGCTGGTTTACATACTGTCTATACCGAGCAGAAAGAGTTTATTGGCGTAGCTGAAGTTATTAAGGATGTGTTACACCCAAGGCGGCTAGTTAATTCAGATAAATAAAATGATTTTGTTATAGTTTGAAATACACAATCTATGTCCTAGATTGTGTATTTTTTATTTGTGTAGTTTTTGGCAAATTAGCAACCTTTTTGTCTACTATGCCGCTTTAAAAGCAAAAAACCGTAAGTTCAATTAAACTTACGGTTTTTTAGAATTTGATGGCGGAGGAAAAGAGATTCGAACTCTTGGAGGACGTAAATCCTCGCCGGTTTTCAAGACCGGTGCCTTCAACCACTCGACCATTCCTCCGCAGTTGTTGGCTTAACTAAGCGGGGCTAATCATACGGATTTCAGTAAGGTAAGTCAAGCAAGGAAAAACGTTTTTTTTATAAATGCTTTAATAATAGGCAAAAGTTGTTGGTTAAATGCTCTGGTGAGCAAAAAATAAATAATATATCTGTAATACTGTCTTTTTTATACTGTATTTATATACAGTATTTTGTTAGACTAATTACCTCTTTAATTTTGTGTTATTGATAACAATATGACTCAACGAAAAATTATCCATATTGATATGGATTGTTTCTATGCAGCAATTGAAATCAGAGAAAATCCAAATTTAGCCGATAAACCTGTTGCAGTTGGAGGATCACCTCAGCAACGAGGTGTCTTGGCTACTTGTAACTATATTGCTCGTCGTTATGGTTTACATAGTGCGATGTCCTCAGCACAAGCATTAAAACGTTGTCCTCATTTAGTGTTATTGCCAGTTAATATGGCATTTTATAAGCAAGTATCGCAACAAATTCATCAAATTTTTCAACGTTATACTGAAATTATTGAGCCGTTATCATTAGATGAGGCCTATTTAGATGTGACTCATGCTACACAGTATTCAGGATCAGCTACTTGGATAGCGGAAGCCATTCGGCGAGATATTTGGCAAGAATTACATTTAACTGCTTCGGCAGGTGTTGCTCCATTAAAATTTTTAGCCAAAATTGCTTCAGAACAAAATAAACCTAATGGGCAATTTGTGATTCCTCCTGAAAAAGTGATGGAATTTGTTTATCACTTACCTTTACGTAAAATTCCAGGAGTGGGAAAAGTTGTAGCTGCAAGATTAAACGCAATGGGATTGGAAACATGTGGTGATGTACAACGTTTTCCACATCATATCTTGAATGATCAATTAGGTAAAATGGGCGAACGTATTTGGCAATTTAGTCATGCGATTGATGAGCGACAAATTCAACCGCATCGAGAACGTAAATCAGTGGGGGTGGAAGAAACTTTATTAACTGATTTGGTTTCGCCAGAACAAAGTCAGGCAATAATGGCAAAACTTTATCAACAGTTACTGCATCGTGTACAAAAGTATTGTTTAAATTTTGCTACACATACATTCAAATTAGGGGTTAAATTAAAATTTAGTGACTTTCAAGCAACAACAGTGGAAAAGACAGGATTATTGTGTAATTTAGAACATTTTTGGCAATTATTAGAGATTGCTTGGCAACGAAGTCGAGGGCGTAAAGTACGTTTGATTGGTTTGCATTTATATTTACCAGAAAGTCAACAGCAGCAACAAATGTCGCTGTGGGAATAGTAATAAAATTATTCTGCAATAAACCCTTGAAATTGATTAAATAAGTACGATATAAAGGAGCGTTTTTGCAGAACATCATTATCAAGGGAGGAAAATATAAGATGATGAGGATTATTCTGTTTTTAATCACAAATATGGCAGTGCTATTTGTGTTTAATATTATCTTAACGTTGACGGGTATCCGTTCACAAGATGCAATGGGATTACTGATTTTTGCAGCGTTATTTGGTTTTAGTGGCTCATTAATTTCATTGTTTTTATCAAAAACGATGGCGAAGCGTTCAGTTGGTGCAGAGGTGATAACAACGCCGCAAAATGAAGTTGAACGTTGGTTAGTTAATACAGTTAAACAACAAACTGAAAAGTTAGGTTTACCAATGCCAGAAGTGGCGATTTATCATTCTGCAGATGTGAACGCCTTTGCGACAGGTGCGAGTAAAAATAATTCTTTAGTGGCAGTTAGTACAGGATTATTAAATAGTATGAGTCGTGATGAAGCTGAAGCGGTGTTAGCTCACGAAGTGAGCCATATTGCCAATGGGGATATGGTCACGATGACGTTGTTACAAGGTGTGTTAAATACTTTTGTGATTTTCTTATCTCGTGTTATTGCAAGTGTGGCAGCACAAAGTCGCAGTAGTGATGAAGAGAGCAGTTCAAATTCTGGTATCTATTTCCTTGTGTCGATGGTATTAGAAATTGTATTTGGTTTCTTAGCGAGTATGATCGCTATGTGGTTCTCACGTTATCGTGAATTCCACGCAGATGCAGGTTCAGCACATCTAGTCGGAAAAGAAAAAATGATTGCTGCATTACGTCGTTTACAAGCAATTCACGAACCTGAAGAATTAACGGGACAATTAGCTGCCTTTGCAATTAATGGAAAAAGAAGTGGTTTAGCAAGTTTATTTATGAGCCACCCGCCATTAGAAAAACGTATTGAAGCATTACAAAACTTAAAATAATTAGTTAAGTTGCTATGATTGGTTAATGCCTTAATTGTTGGAATTAAGGCATTAATTATTTTTTGGAGTACGGGAATGGAACATAAAATAGAAGATTTAATGGCGATTTTTAATCGCTGTTTTTATGCAGAATATAATACAAAATTAGAAAAGGGCGGAGATGAGCCTATCTATTTGCCAGCAACGGAAGAACGTCCTTATCATGCGATTTATTTTGCACGTGGTTTTTATAGCAGTGGTTTGCACGAAATAGCTCACTGGCTAGTTGCAGGCAAAGCCCGTCGAGAATTAGAAGATTTTGGTTATTGGTATGAACCTGATGGACGTAGTGAAGAGCAACAACGGGAATTTGAAAAAGTAGAAGTGAAACCACAAGCATTGGAATGGATTTTGGCAAATGCGGCAGGTTTCCGTTATGTTGCAAGTGCTGATAATTTAAATGGCAATCCAGGTGATACAGGCCCATTTAAACAAAAAGTTTATCAACAAGTATGTGAATATGTAGCGAAAGGATTACCTAAGAGAGCGGAAAAACTCCGCTTAGCATTAGCAGAGTTTTACCAGCGACCAAAAGAGATTGATTTAACTGAATTTGATCTCACTAAGATTTAATCTTTGGACGGTTCAGGTGTCATTGCCTGTGTTGGATGTTGTTCACTATATTCTAGCAATAATTTAGCAATCGCTTGGCGATAAGTAATTTCTAAGGTTTCTCGGCTAGTAGCAATAACACCTTGATCAATCAAGAAACCATCGCTGACATCATAAACCCAACCGTGCAAGGAAAGTTTTTTACCTCTATTCCAGGCAGAACGTACAATAGAGGATAAACCTAAATTGTAAACTTGTTCGGCAACATTAATGCGAGTTAGGGCATCAGCACGTTTCTCTGGAGGCAGATTACCTAGTAGATGGCTATGTTTAAACCAAATATCACGAATATGTAGTAGCCAGTTATTGATTAAACCTAAATCCTCATTGGTCATAGCAGCGTGGATTCCGCCACAGTTGGTATGACCACAAATAATAATGTGTTCAATGTCGAGTACATCAACGGCATATTGGACGACAGAGAGGCAGTTTAAATCGGTATGAATTACTTGATTAGCAACATTGCGATGTACGAACAGTTCACCAGGTCCTAAGTTAGTCAGTTTTTCGGCAGGAACACGACTATCAGAACAGCCAATCCATAGAAAGGTTGGTTTTTGATGTTCAGCAAGCTCAGCGAAATAATCGGCATGTTGCTCTTTCATTTCGGTTGCCCATTTAAAATTGTTGGCAAATAATTGTTCGATTTTCTTCATTTATACACCTTAATATTGAAGATATGCTATATTGTCGGGCGTTTTGCATTATACCGATAAAAACTCTCCTGCCTATGACCTTTTAATTAAATTGATGAAAAAAATAAAATGTAAGGATAATTATGTTTGCATTAGAGATAAATCAATTAACAAAATCTTATAGTAATGGTTTTAAAGCCTTACATGGGATTGATTTGCACGTTAAAGAAGGTGATTTCTATGCTTTACTTGGACATAATGGTGCAGGTAAATCAACAACGATAGGAATTATCAGTTCATTAGTCAATAAAACCAGTGGTCAAGTAAAAGTTTTTGGTTATGACTTGGATACTCAACTCACAGAATTGAAAAAACAGTTGGGTGTTGTACCACAAGAATTTAATTTTAATAACTTTGAAAAAGTGATTGATATTTTGACTAATCAAGCAGGATATTATGGCGTACCTCGTCAGGAAGCCTTGAAGCGAGCAGAATATTGGTTAAAGAAATTGGATCTTTGGGATAAACGTCAGCAAAAATCAATGCGTTTATCAGGCGGAATGAAGCGTCGTTTAATGATTGCTCGTGCGTTAATGCATAACCCTCGCCTATTGATTTTAGATGAGCCAACCGCAGGCGTAGATATTGAGTTGCGCCGTACGATGTGGCAGTTTTTGCAAGAATTGAACCAGCAAGGTACAACGATTATTTTAACTACCCACTATCTTGAAGAAGCGGAAATGCTTTGTCGTAATATTGGTATTATTCAGCAAGGGCGTTTAGTGGTAAATACGTCAATGAAGGAGCTGTTAGCTAAATTAGAAACAGAAACCTTTATTCTCGATTTAGCACAAAATGGATCAGAGATTAAATTACAGGATTATCGCTTTAAATTAGTTGATGCAATGACATTAGAGGTTGAAGTCCACCGTGAACAAGGATTGAATTCGTTGTTTGCCGAATTAAGCCAGCAAGGTGTTAGCGTATTAAGTATGCGAAATAAAGCGAATCGCTTGGAAGAATTGTTTGTCAGTATGGCATTAAATAAATCAGATGCGGATAAAGCAAAACAGGGGGAAAAGTAAGATGTCATCATTAGCATGGGTTGCTTATAAAACCATTTTACGCAAAGAGATCCAACGTTTTATGCGTATTTGGGTACAAACTTTAGTGCCACCAGTGATTACCATGATGTTGTATTTCATTATTTTCGGACAATTAATCGGCAGTCGTATTGGTTCAATGCACGGTGTTAGCTATATGGAGTTTATTGTACCTGGATTGATTATGATGTCTGCGATTACGAACTCTTTTGCGAATGTGGCTTCCTCTTTTTACAGTACAAAATTTGCTCGTAATGTAGAGGAATTATTAGTTTCACCGACTTCGCCACATATTATTATTTTAGGCTATATTTCAGGTGGTATGGCTCGTGGGATCTTTGTTGGCTTTTTAGTAACACTGGTATCACTATTTTTTGTACGTTTTGATGTATATTCGTGGCTCGTTATTTTAGGCATTTTATTAATGACCACGGCAACCTTTTCATTAGGTGGTCTAATTAATGCAGTATTTGCACGATCTTTTGATGATACCTCTATTATTCCAACGTTCGTGTTAACACCATTAACCTATTTAGGTGGTGTTTTTTATTCAATTTCGTTATTACCTGAATTTTGGCAATGGGTATCAAAATTGAATCCAATTGTTTATATGATTAATGGTTTCCGTTATGGTTTTTTAGGGATTAGTGATGTACCGTTGCATTATACCTTTGCCGTATTAGCGTTATTTATTGTGGTTTTATATTGTTTTGTATATCAATTAATTAAACGTGGTGTTGGATTAAGAAATTAATCGATTCCTGTTTAAGGAGCAAATATCTATGTTAGATTGGCAGCACTATTTGGCCTTTACACCACAAGAAATGAGTGCATTATGGCTCAGTTTAGAAGTGGCGTTGGGGGCGGTACTTTGGAGTTTACCCTTAGCGATTTTCGTTGCTTGGTTATTAGCTAGAAAACAGTTTTTTGGTAAAACCATTTTAAATAGTGTGATTTATTTGCCTTTGGTATTACCACCAGTCGTCATTGGATATTTGCTTTTAGTGATCATGGGGAGAAAAGGGGTAATTGGACAGTATTTATATGAATGGTTCGGTTTCTCCTTTGCATTTAGTTGGCGTGGTGCAATCTTAGCCTCTGCTGTGGTTGCCTTTCCGCTTGTTGTACGTTCCATTCGACTTTCGCTAGAAAGTATTGATGCTAATCTTGAAGCGACAGCTAGGACATTAGGAGCTTCGCCTTATCGGGTATTTTTTACGATTACGTTGCCATTAGCCTTGCCAGGGGTATTGGCTGGAATGGTGTTAGGATTTGCTCGTTCATTAGGTGAGTTTGGAGCGACGATTACGTTTGTTTCCAATATTGTTGGTCAGACACAAACGATTCCGCTGGCGATGTATTCTTTTATTCAAACACCTGGGGCAGAAGATCAAGCATTTAAACTCTGCTTACTTTCGATTATGCTTTCGCTGTTGTCTTTACTGTTATCAGAATGGCTGTCCCATTATATGTATCAAAAATTAGGACAACGCCATGCTTAATTTACAAGTTAAGAAATCTTTTCCTTCACTTACCGTAGAACTCGATCTACAAATTCCTACTCAAGGCATTACGATGATTTTTGGTCGTTCTGGTGCAGGGAAATCTTCATTATTAAATATGGTGAGTGGTTTAAGTACACCAGATCAAGGACGAATCACGTTACAAGATCGGGTACTTGTGGATACTGCACAACATATTAATTTACCTGTGGAAAAACGCCGAATTGGTTATGTATTTCAAGAAGCGAGGCTATTTCCGCATTATCGAGTAAAAGGGAATTTGCAATATGGAATGCCGAAAACATTGCAAAATAAGTTTTCAGCGATTGTTGAGTTATTAGGTTTAGAAGAGCTATTAAATCGTTATCCACTGACTTTGTCTGGTGGAGAGAAGCAGCGTGTTGCGATTGGAAGGGCATTATTATCAAATCCGCAATTATTGTTAATGGATGAGCCATTATCTGCATTAGATATGCCTAGAAAACAAGAGTTAATGCGCTATTTATTACGCTTAGTAAAAGAGATTGAGATCCCAATTCTGTATGTCACACATAGTTTAGATGAATTAAAGATCTTAGCTAATCGAGTGGTGTTGCTTGAAAGTGGTAAATTGATGAAATTTGCGGACTTACAAACGGTTTGGAATAGTGGCTTATTAGCCGAATGGCAACAAAATCAGGGAAAACAGTGGATTTATCAAGGAAAGTTATTAGAAAAAATAGCCTGTACTCAACAAGGTATTGTTCAGATTGGAACACAACATTTTCGAGTAGCCTTAAATCAAGATTATCCATTAGGGGAAATGGTAAAAATCGCCATTAATCAACAGGATCTATTTTTATCGTTAACACCATTAAACAACAGTAGCGTGACGAATCAATACCAAGGTGTCATTATCGATATTAATAAACAAGAAGATCAGATTGCGGTTGTGGTAAAAATTGAGGAAAACCTCATAGTAACAGTGTTAATTAGTATTGCTGCTTATCAACAATTACAACTCAAACAAGATCAAGTCATTTATTTGCATATATTAAATGTACATATGTTAGCTTATTGATGTGGTACAAAGAGCAAAAAAGTTATTGGTATCTTCGAAGAGAATGACCTACAATTTGTTACTAAGAGTAATATTCTTTCTCAATTAAATATCTATTAAAAACGTTTTTATAGATAGATCTATTTTTGTTTATTAATAAGTAGGAGAAACCTATGTTTAAAAAATTGTTGATTACCTCAGTAGTTGCATTAAGTGCAAATTTTGCGAATGCAGAACAAGTTACCGTTTTTGCGGCAGCATCAATGACAAATGCACTACAACAAGTGGCAACAGACTATAAAAAACAAGCACCACAAGATGAAATCGTCTTTTCTTTTGCTTCTTCTTCAACGTTAGCGAAACAAATTGAAGAAGGGGCACCAGCGAATATTTTTATTTCGGCAAATACGAAATGGATGGATTATTTGAAAGAGAAAGGTTTAACTGTAGCAGGCACAGATAAAATTTTAGTTGGTAATGATTTAGTGATGATTGCGAATAAAGATAGCAAAACTGACAATGTGGATGTTGCAAAAGGCGAATGGATTAAACAGCTAGATAATAATTTTCTATCTGTCGGCGATCCAGATCATGTACCAGCAGGACAATATATGAAGGCTGCTACTATGAAATTAGGTTTTTGGGAGAAAATTGAATCCAAATTGGCACGTGGTAAAGATGTGCGTGCCGCATTAGCTGTAGTTGAACGTGATGAAGTTCCATTAGGTGTCGTTTATGGTACAGATGCAAAACAAAGTGATAAAGTGAAAGTGGTTGGCATTTTCCCAACAGATAGTTATCCAAAAATTGAATATCCAGTCGCTTTATTAAAAGATCACGATAGCAAAGCAGCAAAAGCCTTTTTTGATTATTTACAATCAGATGATGTGAAAAAAGTCTTTACACAATATGGTTTTAGTGTCGTAAAATAATAGTTAAGTTGTTATTTTTGATTAGCCTATAACGAGTTTCCGTTATGGGCTTTTTGTTTGCAATATAGAAAACATAGTGTCCATCAATCTTCATATTCACTTTATTACAAACTTACTTCTCTATAAGAACAGCCGATTTTTTACTTGAAAATCATTTTTGATAGTGGCAATATTGACACCCTTTAAAAAATAAAAATAATTCTCATTTTATTTGTCTAGAAAAATAATGATTAAACGGCGATATTTGTTGTTATTCTTAGTGGTGTTATCTTTTTTTTCACTATTAATTGGCGTCAGTTCAGTAACACTCACTGGATTGCTATCTTTTGATTATGAGCAATGGCAAGTGCTGATGATTAGTCGTGTTCCACGTCTAATTAGCATTTTAATTGCTGGTGCAAGTTTAAGTATTTGCGGGTTAGTAATGCAACAATTAAGTCGTAATCGTTTTGTTTCGCCAACCACGGCGGGTACGATGGATTGTGCAAGATTAGGTGTATTATTAGCCATCTTATTTTTCCCTGATGCTTCAATGTTATTAAAGTCTACGATAGCTATTATTGCTGCTTTTGTTGGATCATTGCTATTTATGACTTTATTGGAAAAAGTTAAATTTACTGACACTATTTTTGTTCCCTTAGTTGGTATTATGTTTGGCAATATTGTCAGTTCAATTACCGCATTTATCGCCTATCAACAAGATTTATTACAAAATTTATCCTCATGGCTACAAGGTGATTTTTCTCTGATTATGAGTGGACGCTATGAGATGCTTTATATCAGTATTCCAACATTATTATTAGCGTATCTATTTGCACAACGTTTTTCGATTGTCGGAATGGGGGAGGCGTTTGCAACAAATTTAGGACTAAATTATAAACAAGTGTTGTATCTAGGATTGGCGATTGTATCTGTTGTATCGGCGATTGTAATTGTTACAGTGGGGGTCATTCCTTTTCTTGGCTTAATTGTACCTAATATTGTGACACTATATTTAGGAGATAATTTACAGAAAACACTTTTACATACGGCAATTTTAGGGGCAATTTTTGTACTTGGTTGTGATATTTTGGGTAGAGTAGTTATCTATCCTTATGAAATCTCAATTAATGCGGTAGTTGGTGTATTTGGTAGTGCGATATTCCTCTATTTGTTATTTAAGAGGTATCGTAATGCGTAATTTATTCGCCTGTAAATTAAAGCTCGCTTTATTAATTATCATTGTTATGGTGGTAAGTACACTATACCTTGTTTATCAACTTCCTTCTCGTTGGGAATATGCATTAACACATCGAACATTGTCTTTATTAGCAATTATTGTAACAGGTATAGGTATTGCATTAGCAACAATGCTATTCCAGCCATTAGTGAATAATCGAATTTTAACGCCAAGTGTTTTAGGGCTGGATTCGTTATATTTATTTATTCAGACTGTTATTATTTTTGTGTCAGGTTCTGCAGCCTTGTTGGCGATTGATTCGCTTGTACTCTTTTTCTTTTCAACTGTGGTTATGATGGGATTTGCGTTATTGCTGTATCGCTTATTATTCCAACAAGAGCAGCAAAGTATGTTTTTCTTATTATTAGTCGGTATTGTATTTGGGACGTTTTTTCAAAGTATGACGACTTTTATGGAAGTATTAATCGATCCAAATGAATTCCAAATTACTCAAGATATTGGTTTTGCTAGTTTTAATCGAATTAATACTAATATTTTATGGATAGCAGCAGCTATTATTATCGCAGTTTCGTTCTGGAGTATCCGCTATTTTCGCATACTTGATGTACTGGCATTAGGCCGTGATCAAGCGATTAATTTAGGTGTGAATTATCCACGAATAACAAAACAACTCTTGCTGATCGTTACGATTTTAATTTCTGTTGCGACTGCATTAGTAGGTCCAATTACTTTTTTAGGGTTGTTGGTGATGAATATTACTTTTGAATTTATGCCACGCCATCAACACCGTTGGTTAATTCCCACTGCAATTTTAATTGCCATCATTATTCTCGTATTAGGTCAATTTATTGTGGCTCAGCTTCTTACCTTTAAAACGACATTAAGCATTTTGGTGAATTTTATTGGCGGTGTGTATTTTATCTATTTATTACTTAGGACAAATAAAGTATGGCAATAGAACTGAAAAATATTAGTAAATCATTTGGGCCACAACGGGTGGTTGATGATGTTTCATTAACAATCCCGCAAGGCAAAATTACCGCTTTTATCGGACCAAATGGTGCGGGTAAAAGTACATTATTAGCAATTATTAGCCGCTTGCTTCAAGCCGATCAGGGGGAAGTCATTTTAAATGGCATACCGTTACAGCAACAAGCAAGTGAGAGTATTGCACGACAATTAGCGATTTTAAAACAGAGTAATCACGTCCATTTACGTTTAACCGTAGAAGAGTTGGTATCTTTTGGGCGTTTTCCTTATAGCAAAGGGCGTTTAACGGCTGAAGATAAAGTTGCTATTGATCATGCTATTGACTATATGAATTTAACAGAATTACGTAACAAACCAATCCATACCCTGAGTGGAGGACAACGGCAACGTGCGTATATTGCGATGACGTTAGCACAGGATACGGATTATATTTTGCTTGATGAACCATTGAATAACTTAGATATGAAACATTCAGTACAAATTATGCAAGTTTTGCGTCAGTTGGTGGAAAATCTAGGCAAAACAGTCGTTATTGTTATTCATGATATTAATTTTGCCTCTTGTTATGCGGATTATATTGTTGCTATGCAGCAAGGACGACTTGTTGCAGAGGGTGATGTTGATCAAATTATGCAAACGCCTGTATTGGCAAATATCTATGATATGCACATTCCGATCCAACAGATTAATGGGCAACGGATTGCAACCTATTTTCGTTAAAATTTTATCTACAAATAGTTGAAAGGAGAGTAATTAATGAAAATTAAAATGAAACTAGCTTTAGGTGTATTGGGATTAGTAAGCAGTTTAGCCATGCTACCTAGTCAAGCAGCAGATATTACAGTAAAAACCTCTGTTGGAGAACAAACTATACCTCAAGATGCGAAACGTATTGTGGTATTAGATTATGGTGTGGCAGATACATTGCGTGAGTTAGGGGCAGCAGATCGAATTGTTGGTATTCCAAAATCAACAGTATTGCCTACTTACTTAGAATCATTTAAAGCAGATAATTTTGCGAATGTAGGATCACTACCTGAACCCGCTTTTGAAAAAATTAATGAGTTGAAACCAGATTTAATCATTGCTTCTAGTCGTCAACAAAAAATGTTAGATCGTTTTAAAGAAATTGCCCCTGTTTTTTATTATCAAAATGATTTTACTAATTTCTATTCCTCATTAGTGAATAATATTGAAATTCTTGGCAAGATTGTGAATAAAGAATCTTTGGCTAAAGAGAAAATTGCTACTTTAGAAAGCAAAGTAAATCAATTAGCAGCACTAACTAAAGGGAAAACGGCCCTATTAGTATTAGTGAATGAAAATAGAATTAGTGCATATGGTGATACTTCTCGTTATGGTCTGGTTTATCAAAAATTTGGGTTTACGCCAGCAGATAAAAATATCAAATCTTCAACACATGGTATGAGTGTTGGTTTTGAGTATGTGCTAGAAAAAAATCCTGATTATTTATTAGTTGTAGATCGTACAGCAGCCATTACGGATAAAAAAGATAATGCTAAAGTTGTTTTAGAAAATGATCTTATTAAGAAAACGAAAGCATATCAGCAAAAGCATATTGTTTATTTAGATGCGGCAAATTGGTATTTAGCATTTGGTGGATTAAAAGCAATAGAAATGATGATTGATGAATTAGAGCAAACCGTAAAATAATTAAATTATTAAGAAATAAGAATGGTAGATATTGAATCATAAGATATCTGCCATCTTTATTAATTATTTATAACCTAATTTTCTTAAAAAGTTTCCTTTCTCATTGTGTTACATTAAGAAAAAGTTTATAATACTCTATTTGGTTTTTATGAAAAAAACGACATGGTTAGTTTACTTTTAAAAAGTGAAAAAATTTATCGTGATTAATTAAAAGAGAGAATTAAATGAAATTATTTAAATTAATAATGTTAGTTGTTGCTGTAATTTTTAGTATGGGTGCTTGTTCTGGTGGAGGCTCATCATCTGTATCAAATTCGGTTTATGAAGTTGAAAAAGAAATTAATACAAATAGAACTGATCTGAATAAAATAGAGAATAAAGAAATTCAACAAGAGAATAAAGACATTCAACAAGAGAATAAAGACATTCAACAAGAGAATAAAGACATTCAACAAGAGAATAAAGACATTCAACAAGAGAATAAAGAAATTCAACAAGAGAATAAAGAAATTCAACAAGAGAATAAAAATAATGAAATCCTTGTGAAGGAAAATGATGTAACAGATGAAATTAACCAACAAGTTTCTCAACAAAATCAAGAAAATATATTTAGTTTAAAGTCATATACAGATGATTCTAATATCAAAAATATTAGTTATCTAGATTATGGGTATGTTGATCTCATGGATGGTGGAAATAAGGTAAGAACCTTTTTTTATAAAATTACCGATGAAAATGCACAGATTAAAGTATTGCCTGAACAATCAAGTATTGCAGCCACCTATAATGGAAAAGCTTATATGAGTGTAGCGATTAATCCTAATGATATTGAAGTCGGAACGCTTTTCTTAAATATTGATAGCACTGGGGTTAGTGGTTATCTCGAATTTCCTTCTAAATATATTGAATTAGAAAATACACAATTAACAGCTAATGGGTATACAGGGCAAGCAGTTGTGAAAGAATTAGTATATGGTGTGTCACAATCTACAGGAGAAGAAGGTAGTTATAAAGGGGTATTAGCTGGAGGATCAACAAAATTAGATATGACCATTGGTACATTCAAATTAGAAAAAAACAATGTAGAAACAGTAAATGGTCTCTTTTATGGAAGTACTGATATTCCAGAACGGTTAAGAACAATTCCAAATCATTAATTTTCTATAATGTTCAAAAAAGGTATTTCTTTTAAAAAAGAAAAATATGAACAAAAAATTATTTATAACGCTATTGTTTTCTATTTATTTGTCTGTTTTATCAGTTAATGCGGATAGGAATACTGTTTTAGAGCTATCGAGAGATGTAGAGGATATAATTAAAGTGGCTAAGCTAGATGTTCCACAGAAGTTATCTGAAAAAGTTAGTGTTCCAGTTAAAACAACAAAAATTTCGTTAGCAGAAATTGAAAAGAATCCGCAATTAACAGCACAAATATTGAATCAAGCTATTTTACAACGAAATATTGCAGTCATTTCAAAGGTATTGCCTATTTATCGTAATTTTCCAATTAAAGATCAAATTTTAGTTCTCTTTGCTGAAGGCACTTTAGCAGAAGCACAGCATCACTATGAATTGGCTATTATGAAGTTTCGCCAAATTTTAGCGATTGATCCAAAGTTAAATCCTGTTCGCATTGCGTTAGCGATTAATTTATTTAGAGAGCAACAAAATAGTGCTGCTAAAGAACAATTTAATAAAGCCAAATCGGATCAGGATATACCGCAGTCAATTCAACTGCTGATAGAACGTTATTTACAAGCGATTGAACAGCGTTCGGAATGGAAAATCAGTGTGGTGGTTAACTATCTAAAAGAAAATAATGTAAATCATGCTTCTGCAGTTAGAGAAATTGAACATACTGGATTTATTAAAGCAGATAAAATGTTGCCTCAAAGTGCATATGGCTTTGCTTATAGTGTTAATTTAGTGCGTGATTTTAATTTATTAGCAGCACATTATCTTTCATTTGAAAATACATTAGTGGGCAAGTTGTATTGGGATAATCGTGATTATGATGATGTTTTAAATCGAACTTCTTTAGGTTATACCCATAAAAGTGCTAAACAAACGTGGCGGTTATTACCATTTTATGAACGCCGTTGGATTGGTGATAAACGTTATCAATGGGCACAAGGAATACGAGCAGAATGGAATCGATGGTTATCTGATAATTGGCAACTTTCTGGTGCAGTAGAATATGCGAAACAACGCTATTTTGATAGAGAAATGTTGAATGGACATAATCAATTAGCATCATTAACGTTATTGTGGTTACGGAACCCGTTGCAATATTTTTACTGGGGAACAGATGTACAACGGGAACACACCACAGTAAAACAATATAGCTATATTGCACCAACATTAAGGCTAGGTTGGGGACAAGAGTGGTATTGTGGAGTTTCATCACGCTTAAACTTATCTTTCACAAAACGGAATTATCAGGATGAAGCGGTATTAGGGAATGTACTCCCTTTAGGAAAAGTTCGAGTGGATAAGGTATATCAAGTTAACTTTACTTTATGGAAACGAGATTGGCATTTCTGGGGCGTTACGCCAAAACTTAAATTTTCTTGGAAAAAGCAGGAGAGCAATATTCCATCAATGTATGCTTATATGGATAAGAATATAAATTTAGTTTTTGAAAAGACGTTTTAATCGTCTTAATCAAAACAGCACACCCTCAGATACCCACTTCTTGTAAAAATTAAGATGTTTTTCTGCTGGGGATAATCATCCTTTTAATAGGAATCCCTTAAATTTTTGCTACAATATGTGCCAGAAAATAAGTGATAAAAACAAGTAATAGGTAAACTATGGCAATCTTAACCCTCTCTGGCGCATACCTTTCTTTTAGTGATCATCCTTTATTAGATCATACTGATATGACAATTGAATCTGGCGAACGTGTCTGTTTGGTAGGACGCAATGGAGCTGGAAAATCAACACTTTTAAAAATTCTTGCAGGACAAGCTGGATTAGATGATGGGCAAGTGATTGTTGAAAAAGATCGTATTATTGCAAGATTAGAACAAGATCCACCTCGTCATATTGAAGGAACGGTATTTGAGTATGTTGCAGAGGGAATCGAAGATTTAGCGCAACTGTTAAAAGAGTATCATCAGTTGTCGTTACAGTTGGCGAAAGATTACCAAGACAAGACATTAACTCGGCTTTCTGAAATTCAGGCACAATTAGAACATTTAAATGGTTGGCGTTTTGAAAATCGTATCCAAGAGATATTGGCAAAATTGGGGTTAAATCCTGATATTGCTTTATCTGAATTATCGGGAGGCTGGCAACGCAAAGCAGCTTTAGCAAGAGCATTGGTGAGAGAGCCTGATTTGTTATTACTTGATGAACCCACCAACCACCTTGATGTCGATACAATTAATTGGTTAGAAAACCTCTTATTAGAGTTTAAAGGCAGTATTGTTTTTATTTCGCATGACCGTGCATTTATCAGACGAATGGCAACCAGAATTATTGATTTAGATCGGGGTAAATTAGTTTCTTACCCAGGAAATTATGATCAATATTTAGTAGAAAAAGAAGAAAATCTACGGGTTGAAGCGTTACAAAATGAATTATTTGATAAACGGTTAGCACAAGAAGAAGTCTGGATTCGTAAAGGCATTGAAGCAAGACGAACACGCAATGAGGGACGAGTGCGAGCATTGAAAGCGATGCGAGAAGAACGTCGTCAACGTCGTGATGTGATGGGGAAAGCGAATATTCAAGTCGATAATGCGGTGCGTTCAGGAAAAATTGTCTTTGAAATTGAAAATCTTAACTACCAAATTGGTGATAAAGTTTTATTAAAGGATTTTTCAACGACAATTTTACGGGGAGATAAAATTGCTTTAATTGGTCCAAACGGCTGTGGAAAAACAACATTTATTAAATTGTTATTAGGGGAATTACAACCAACCTCAGGGCGAGTACATACGGGGACGAAATTAGAAGTCGCCTATTTTGATCAATATCGTTCATTGCTCGATCCAGAAAAAACGGTAATGGATAATGTCGCAGATGGTAAGCAGGACGTGGAAGTCAATGGCGTAAAACGCCATGTTTTAGGCTATTTGCAAGACTTCCTATTTCCACCAAAGCGTGCAATGACGCCAGTTAAGGCATTGTCTGGTGGTGAAAAAAATCGTTTGTTATTAGCAAAATTATTATTAAAACCGAATAACTTATTGATTTTAGATGAGCCAACTAACGATCTTGATGTAGAAACACTCGAATTATTAGAAGAACTGCTAACGGAATATGCAGGTACAGTAATAATCGTTAGCCATGATCGCCAATTTATTGATAACACGGCGACAGAGTGTTTTATTTTTGAAGGTGACGGTGTCTTGAATAAATATGTTGGCGGTTATCATGATGCTAAACAGCAACAAGCGAATGTATTAGCACAAAAACAAGCAGAATTACCGTCAAATAAAAAAGAGAGTAATGAGAAACAGGATAAGAAGCAAGAGTTTCGAGCCAACAAAGTACGCAAAGTGAAATTGTCTTATAAAGAGCAACAAGAATTAGCACAGATGCCGACTTTGTTAGAAAATTTAGAACAACAAATTCAGCAATTACAGGCAGAAATTAATCATCCAGATTTTTTCACTCAAGCAAATGAAGTCACTAGTGCAAAACTACAGCAATTAGCCGAACAGGAGCAAGCATTAGATGATGCGTTGACTCGCTGGGCGGAATTAGAAGAGATTGCAAATGGTTAATAACTAGCGAAAGAATAAGCAACTATACTTGGCGAGCTTGCATTTCCTATCTATTTATCAGATAATGCGAGCCGTCTTTTCGACAGTCATCTATGGAGTCCTTTTCGGTTCCTCGCAACAAACTCTAGCTCAGCGGGTCAGGTTCGGAAGAAAGCAGCCCAAGTTAGAACTTTGTGTGCCGAGATTCAGCTGGAAAGGACTCCGCCACATTTGTTATATATTAATTTATAGCATCAGTTATCACTTTAAACAGAGAAATTCTATGTAAAACCATCATTTTAAAACCACGAGTCGATGAAGCGGAACGGCAAAAGGCTGAAGCGGAAGCGATATTAAAAAATGATGAGCATAACCAAGCCGCACAAAAACAATTAGATACAGCCAATAAGGTAATAGAAACCTACGGACAAGGCGGTCAAATTCAACTTGCGGTGCGCGCGGTTACAGGCGTATTACAAGGGATAGCAACAGGGGAAGCCTCGCAAGCGGTGGTCGGTGGCTTATCGCCGTATGCCAATTATGCGATAAAGGAAGCAACCACTAATCAAATAACAGGCGAAGTAGATACCCAAGCCAACTTAATGGCACACGCCTTATTAGGTGCAATCGAAGCCTATGCGACTGGGAATAACGCTGCTGCAGGGGCGGCTGGTGCGGTAAGTGGTGAGTTAGCGGCTAAAGTTATTATTTTCTCTTCTCTAATTGAAAGAGCTGGGGTTTAATCCAGCTTTTTATTATAGCTAGACAAAGTCTAGCTATAATAAAGGAGATCTACACCTGATTAGGTGTAGATCAGAAAGTATTATTCATCTATCTTCATCACTCTGCCGAACTACCTTGATTCCAAGTTTGGCTATCTGCTGGTTTTTTAGTTTGTAATAAGAAATGTTGGTATGCTTTTGCGGCAGGTTGAACCACTTTGCCTGATGGTGTAGAGAAAGCAATACCACCTTTTAATAATTGTTGGGTTGTACCTGTTTGAACATTGACACCACTCCAGCCGACATCTAAAGAGTAACCAGAGGCTAACCAAAATTCACTGTTTTGACGGACAAGATGTTTATATTGTTGTCCGATTCTTAAATCAACAAATACACGATCAGCTGTGGTATTAAGTTGAATATTACTAATCTCTCCAACTTCAATTCCTCGATATAACACAGGTGCTCCAATAGAAAGTGAAGCAGCATTTTCTGTTTCTACAACAAGTGGAAAACCATTGCGATATTTATTGCTGTCAACATTCTGGGTTAACATAAATTGTGTTTGCTTGGTACCATTTCCGAAACTAACATCAATATAAGGTTTGAAGAGTGCATCTAAATTCTGCACACCTCCAGCTGAAATTTGCGGTGTAATAAGGGTAAATCGACTGCCTTGTTTGCTTAATTTTCTAAAATAATCACCAATGATTAACGCATCTGCTATCACTTGTTGTTTTTTATCATCAAGTTTAATCGTTTGAATAGAACCAATAGTAACACCTAGATAACGGAGTGGTAGTCCTGTACTGAGGTTGGTTGCATCATTAGCAATTAATTGAATTTGTTGTCCAGCTGCCAATGCAGTGGTTTGATCAGGATAGAGAATCGTTTGTTGCCCACCTTGTGTAATATTATCAAAGCTGATAGCACCTTTTAATAATCGAGTGATTGGTGCAGCTTTAATATCAACGCCTTGTAATGACACATTGACTTGTACCGCACTTTCTGCCCAGAAACGACTTTGTTTGGTAAGTAGGTGACGATATTGTTGATTAATAAATACCCCAATTGCAAATCCTTGTTTGTTAGGTGTGATACTTAAAATTTTTCCGACTGGCAGACGGCGATATAGCACTAATGAATTTTCGCTAATATCAGGTAGTTCTTGCGTAGTGAGTACAATAGTTGGGTCAATATCATTGGATGTGATACCTGCTAAGGCATTGCTGTTATTTTCATACAATGGATATTGGCTTAATGGTTCACTATGTTTATTTGAACTTAATAAGACATTAATTCCACCTTGTAACCATTTGCGAGGTGAATCAACATTCATTTCAATGCCATCACTATTAAGATTTAAATTAAAATTACTTGCTGCAACAAAGCGTGTATCTGCATTGATTAAATGACGATAAGTTGCGAGGATTGCGATTCTGAAAGTTGCTTGGTTAATATCGACTTTACGAGAGACAATTTCACCGATTTTTAAGCCGTTATAAATAATTGGTTGACCTTCTTCAATATTATAAGTTTGCGGTGCAGTTAAGGTCAGCATTAATACGCCAGGCTGTTGTAAGAGTAATTCTGATTGTTTAAGAACATTAAAATTAAGCGCTGGTGTGCCACTACCTTCAACAATTTCAAAATATTTCCCTTGTAAAAATTGAGTGATATTGGTTATATCAGCTAAAGAAGGACGATCGCGTAACACAATTTTTGAACCTGTTTTTAAGTTATTTTTGATACTTGGATCAACTAATAGTTTTGCTTGAATGGTTTTACTACTATGTAATACGGTTTCATCTTCTTCATCATAGTTAATTTCACTGAGAACGCCGACTTGTAAATCACGAAAATAGACGGGAGTTTCATTTTCTTTTAGGCCAGATGTATCTGATGGCAAGGTAATATCAACATTTAAGCCACGTTTGGCGGCTTTAATGGATGAGTAGAGTGAGAAACTACTATTATTTTCCGCTTCTGGACTATCATCGGGTGAATCAAATGCGATTGCACCTTGTAAAATAGCTCGAACACTGTCCATATTGATGGAAATGCCATTGAGGCTAGCATCTGCTTTAATACCACTAATATTCCAGAATCGGCTATCTTTTTTTACAAATTTGGCATATTGCTTATAAATGATTAAATCAATAGCTACTTTCTTGTCATCAGTAAAACTATAGTTGTTGACTTTTCCAACAGGGACTTTACGGAAGAAAATACTAGAGCCTAACTCAACTGAACCAAGATCATCAGCCACTAAATGAATTAAAAGATCACCTTCGTTTAATTCTGCGATAGGCCCTCGTTCTTCGGCAGTAAAGGTATCTGCTTCTTCACCCTTTCCAGGTGAAAGCGTAATGTAATTACCTGAAACTAACGCATCTAGTCCAGAAACACCTGCAAGTGTTGCGGTAGGTTGGACAATCCAAAATTTAGTATCTTCACGTAGTACTGAAACAGCTTCTGGATAGATATTGGCAATCACTTGTACTGATTTCATATCTGGTGTGAAATTCACTTTTTTAACTAAGCCAATTTGTAATCCTTGATATTTAATAGGCGTTTTTTCTGCGACAAGTCCTGAACCTTCAGAAAAGTAGATTGTGATCTGTTCGCCTTGTTCTTTATGTAGTTGATAAAACAGTACAGCTCCAACACAAAAGGCAATAAAGGGTAATAGCCAGAATGGAGAAATTCGTTTAATAGCTGAAATTTTTGCTGGGATTGAGGTATTGGCATTATTTATGTGCTTCATAATTCTTCCAAAGTAATCGTGTATCAAAGACTTCTGCAGAAATCATTGTTAAAAAAACGGCTAAGCCAAAGTAAATTGCGGCAGGCCCGACTGAAAAACTAATAATTTGTCCTCGTGTAACTAACGACATCATCAAAGACAAGACAAAAAGATCAAGCATTGACCAACGTCCGACAAAATGAACAATTTCAAATAACTTCATTTGTAAGTGGATATTCTTACCATGGCGGAAATGAATACAACCGAGCAGGTAGAGCATAATAGCAATTTTAGAAATAGGGACAAAGATACTCGCAATAAATACAATCGCAGCGATACTATAATTCCCCATTTCGATAAAGGTAATCACGCCAGACATTAAGGTATCGGCAGTAGGTACACCATTGACGTAAACTACAGAAATAGGTAATAAATTTGCTGGCAAAAGCATAATTGCTCCAGCAATTAAGGTACTCCAAGTTCGCTGTAAAATTAAATTCGTATCTACCGAAGTATTAGCGTGACAACGGGGACAAAAATGTCCAATGGCTTGTTCAGCAGGAAAACTTAAACCGCAAGTGGTGCAATAACGCAAATGCTCACTTAAAGTTAAATCAGGTGGATAAAATTTATCCCAAAACTGTTTTGGTGATGTTTTGGTAAATAACAAAATGGTCAAAAATGTGACTAAAACAAATGGAAGTAAATAGAGTGTAAAAGAGATACTGGCATATTCTCTTACTTTGAAGGCAGCAACACCAAGCGAAACAAGATAAACATCAAGCATTACCCAAGATTTGATGTAATTCAATGAGAGGAGTAACATCTTGGCGTTAATTTTAAAGAGATAACATATTTGTAATAAAATAATTATTGAAATAAATGCAACTGGCATCACAATCGCACAGAACAGTACCAGAAAGGCGGTATAAGGATAACCTTCAGTTGCCATTTTCCAAATACCACTCCAAATTGAGGTATAAATTGGAGTTCCTAATAATTGAATATTGAGTAGTGGAAAAGAGAAAGCAAATGGCATCAAGATCAAAATTGATAATGCTAAAATTGAACAACGTTTTAAACTCCACAAGTTACCTACTCGAACAGTATGATGGCAATGAGGACAGTTTGCCTTTTGATTTTTCTGTAATGTCGGTAGTAACATTGCGTGATCGCAAATATCACAACAAATAGCACGTTCAGTTACGGAATGGAGAGAAAGTGGTCTAATTTGCATTGAAATTTTGTCTGTAATGACAGGATTCGTTTAAATAAGCCAATAAAGTTGTTGAACAAGTATATAAATAAAGAGAGAATATACAAGTAAAATAATCTCATCGATTTGAATTTTAAATAGGCGTCAATTTTGTTTTGTAAATTATGAGTTCAGGCAAAATTGATACAATTAGGTCAGTCTGATTTAAGACAGTTTTAGACAATTACGAGCAGGACTATGTCGTTAGAAACAGAAAATAAAAATGAACAGCAAGTAAATGCTGAAGCAACTTCAAAAAACAAATTCCAAGAAAATAATCAAGTTATTGCATATTTAGCCGAAAAATTTCCTCTCTGTTTTTCTACTCAAGGTGAAGCAAAACCATTAAAAATTGGTATTTTTCAAGATCTTGTTGAAAAATTAAAAGATGATGAAACTGTTTCTAATAGTCAATTACGCCGTGCATTACGTCAATATACTGCAGGATGGCGTTATTTACATGGATATAAACCAGGTGCGAAACGTGTTGATTTAGACGGAAATCCTTGTGGTGAAGTGGAAATGCAACATATTGAGCATGCTGAACAACGCTTACAAGAGAGTAAAGCGAAAAAATTTGCTAAAGCAGCAGAGCAACGAGCAGCACAAGCGAAAGAGCGTAAGCCTCGTAAACCAAATTTCAAAAAAACGCCAGCAAAAGCTGGTGTTAAACGTAGAGCAGCATTAGTACCAGTTGATCTTGTAGCTTTACAAGAAGCACAACAAGTGAAAATCAAAGTGGGCGAGAAAACCCAAATTGCAACGGTACTGGCTGTAGGTAAAGATAGTGTACGAGTTGAGCTAGCACAAGGCTTAGTGCTCACTGTCACTGAAGATAGAGTATTTCAATTATAATTATCATTAATTGATAATCATCAACAGAAGCAGGGATATCCTGCTTCATGTTTCTAGCTAAGTTCAAATTGATTGATAAATTTATAAAAAATAAGAGGATTGGACACGAATGAAGTTCAAGAGAATTGCACAGAGTATTGTTATTGGTTATTTATTTACTAACGTACCAGCGTGGGCAGTGAAGCCAGAAATTAGTGCGGATAAAATTGTAATCCCGGCAGCAACTGAAGCCAATTCAATTGAGGCAAAGCGTGTAACCGCAAGGTTAATTCAATCTCACTATAAAAAATTTACGCTAGACGATGTAATGTCAGAGAAGATTTTCAATCGTTATGTGAATTTCCTTGATTATAGCCACAATACTTTTTTACAGTCAGATATTGATGCGTTTCGTAGTAAATATGCAAAACATTTTGATGATGATTTAGTGGCTGGTGATTTATCTGCTGCATTTGATATGTATAAAGTATTACAAGAACGTCGTTATCAACGTTATACATATGCCCTTTCTTTACTAGATAAAGAACCAAATTTAAAAGAGAAAGATCAAATCGAAATCGATCGTAGCGAAGCACCATTTCCAAAGACAGAAGAAGAGGCTGATAAACTTTGGAAAGAACGAGTGAAAAATGACATTATTTCTATGCGCTTACAAGGAAAATCTTGGGCACAAATTAAGAAAAAATTGGTAAAACGCTACAACTTAGCCATTAAGCGTTTAACGCAAACAAAACCAGATGACGTTACACAACTGTTTTTGAATTCTTTTGCTCGTGAGTTAGATCCGCATACGAGCTATCTCTCACCTCGTAATGCGAAGAGTTTCCAAGAAGATATGAATTTATCTTTAGAGGGAATTGGGGCAACGTTACAGTCAGAAGATGATGAAACTATTGTGAAGTCATTAGTTCCAGGTGCTCCAGCAGATAAAAGTAAGAAAATCAAAGCAGGAGATAAGATTGTCGGTGTTGGCCAAGGGGCAAAAGGTGAAATTGAAGATGTCGTTGGCTGGCGACTTGATGATGTTGTTGAAAAAATTAAAGGTAAAAAAGGAACAACAGTCCGCCTTGAAATTGAACCTGCAAAAGGTGGTAAAACGAAGATTATTACTTTAGTACGAGATCGTGTGCGTATTGAAGATCGAGCTGCAAAATTAAAAGTTGAAAAAGTGGATGATAAAAATGTTGCCATTATCACTATTCCAAGTTTCTACAATGGGTTAACTGCAGATGTAGTGAAATTATTGAATGAAATGAAGGAGAAAAAAGCAGATACGTTAGTCATTGATTTGCGTAATAATGGTGGTGGTTCATTACCAGAAGTGGTGAATTTAAGTGGATTATTCATTACTGATGGTCCAGTGGTACAAGTGCGTGATGCGTTTAATCGTATTCGTGTACATGAAGACCTTGATCCGCAAGAGCTTTATAATGGTCCAATGATTGTTTTGGTTGATCGTTTTAGTGCATCGGCTTCAGAAATTTTCTCTGCTGCAATGCAAGATTATGGTAGAGCAGTGATTGTAGGACAGAATACGTTTGGTAAAGGAACTGTACAACAAAGCCGTCCATTAAACTTTATTTATGATACTGATCCAACTCCATTAGGAGCGATTCAATATACAATTCAAAAATTCTATCGTATCAATGGTGGTAGTACGCAGTTGAAAGGGGTATCTCCAGATATTCAAATTGCGGAATTTATTGATGAATCTGAATATGGTGAAAGTAAAGAAGAGAACGCATTAGTATGGGATAAAATTCCTGAAGCATCTTATAAAAAAGTAGCGAATTTATCTTCGCTAGTAAAAACATTAACTGAACGTCATAAAGCTCGTGTTGCCAATGATCCTGAATTTATTGTACTAAATCAAGATATTGCAACTCGTGATCAACGTAATGAGCGTAAATTCTTATCATTAAATATCGACGAAAGAAAAGCTGAGAATGATAAAGATGATGAAAAACGCTTAAAAGATCTTAATGCAAGATTTAAACGTGAAGGTAAGAAACCATTGAAAAAATTGGATGACTTACCGAAGGATTATGAAGCACCAGATTTTGTTCTGAAAGAAGTTGAACATATGGCAGTAGATATGTTGCCAGAAAAACAAAATTAATCGTTTAAAAAATCGCCTTGAGTAGGCGATTTTTTTATCTTAACAGTGAAATAACGATAATCTTATTTTATAATATTACATAATTGTTAACTATTTTAATAACTTAAGAACTAATGAATGAGGGGGAGGTTATGATGTTACAGAAAAAACATATCTTAACCACAATTTTATTTTCTGCTGTCGCTTTAGAGCCAAGTTTTGCAGAAGATTCTGTTGCAACGCCAGCTGATCAACAGCCCGTTACGACAGAACAAACAGCATCAATTCAAGTTGAACAACAAGCTAATTTAGAAAAACTACAACAAGTAACACAAGGGATTAAATTAGTTTTCCCTGAAAAATTAGCAGAAATTTATGCAGCTCGTAATTTTGCACCAATTTGGCAAGATGAAAAAGCTAAACAGCTTTTTTTACGTGATTATGCTTTATTAGGATTAACTAATATTTCTAAAGATGTAAAAGAACAATTAGCTCAATTAAAACAATTAGATAGCAATAGTTTGGCTGCTGATATCTTAATTACAGATAGTTGGCTAAATTATTTAAATTATGCGGAGAATGTATCAAGTAATGCACAAAATTGGTTATATGATAGCTATCGTTATAGTGCAAAGTTACCAAAAGATGAATTAATTTCGGCTTGGTTAGCTGCAGTTGCACAACAGCAGCTATTTGCTTTTGTAGAGAAATATAATCAACCAAATCAACGTTATATCCATACAGCACAAGCAGTTGTTGCAGGATTACAGCAACAAACTTTGGATAATGCGACTTTAGCTAAGTTAGCGATTAATCTACAACGTTTACGTTTTATTCCAGATTTTCATACAGGAATTTTTGTGAATATTCCAACTTACCATTTGCACTATTATCGTGATGGTAAAGAGGTGTTGGATTCACGTGTCATTGTTGGTAAGCAAGCAAGAAAAACCCCAGTGATGACCAGCAAGTTGAGTAATATTGTGGTTAATCCACCTTGGAATGCACCAGTACGTTTAATTAATGAAGATTTAATCCCAAAAGTAAGAAAGGATCCAAGTTATATCTATCGTAATGGTTACACGATTATTGATAGTAAAGGGAATACTATTGACCCTTATACGATTGATTGGGATAACATGACGGCGAAACGTTTTCCATATCGTTTACGTCAAGCACCAGGTGGCGACAGTGCATTAGGTAATTTCAAATTTAATATGCCAAGTTCAGATGCGATTTATTTACATGATACGCCAAATCATCGTTTATTTAATAACAAAAATAGAGCAATTAGTTCAGGGTGCGTACGGGTTAATAAGTCTGATGAGCTGGCAACGTTATTGTTGACTGAATCTGGTTGGACGGTAGAGAAAAAAGCTCAAGTATTAAAGAGTCGTAAAACCACATCAGTGCGTATTCAATCAGATAACCCAGTTTATCTTTACTATGTTACAGCGTGGGTAGATGCACAAGGTCAAATGCATACTGTGGCAGATATCTACGGATATGATAAAAACTTAACGTTGGATGACACAACAAAAACGCTTTTACAGCAATATTTGCTTTAATGGTGTAATAGACAAATTTGTTGCTAAAAGTAGGCTTAAAGCCTTATAGTACAAGGCTTTAAGCCTACTTTTTG